>CAZFJD010000186.1:0-3864 GCA_964518775.1 uncultured Syntrophaceae bacterium | reverse complement strand
CCGTTATCGCAGGCAAATAGAGCAGGGCCAAAGAAGAGACTTTTAATTATTGGTGCCGGCGATGCAGGGGAAAAGATAGTTCGCGAGATCAGGGGCAACCCCCGTCTCGATTATGAAGTCGTGGGTTTCTTGGATGATGATCCGAAGAAAGAAGGATTAAGGATTCACGGAGTGCAGGTTTTAGGGCCCCTCCCGAAAATTCACGAGCTGGCTTATGATGCGGCTATGGATGAAGTGTTGATTGCTGTACCTTCGGCATCGGCCAAGGAGATGCGAAGAATCCTTCAGGCCTGTGAAGCCACTGGGCTTAAGTGCCGGACGACACCGGGCATTGGAGAACTGATCAATGGAAAGGTTTCCTTTAAGATGATTCGGGAAGTCTCGTTTGAGGATCTTCTGGGCCGGGATCTGGTAAATCTTGACATCGAGAGCATCGGACATTACCTCACAGATAAAATTGTCCTTGTCTCAGGAGCAGGAGGGTCGATTGGATCAGAACTCTGCCGTCAGGTAGCTCCGTTCAATCCTAAGAATCTCATCCTTCTTGATAAGACAGAGAATAACCTCTTCTATATTGAGATGGAATTTCGCCATCGATTCCCGAACGTATCCATTACACCGGTTCTTGGAGATGTCCACAACATAGGATTTCTGGAAAGGCTATTCTTGACCAACAGACCTCAGGTGGTTTTCCATGCAGCAGCCTTTAAACATGTCCCCATTGTTGAACTGAATCCTTGGGAAGGTGTTTTTAACAACATCATTGGAGCAAAGAACATTGTCGAGGCGTCGCATCACTCTGGGGTTGAACGATTTGTCATGATTTCTACAGATAAAGCCGTTCGGCCGGTCAGCGTCATGGGCGCAACCAAAAGGGTCGCAGAGATGATTACCTCCTGCTATGCGTCGCATGCCAACACCTCATCGAACGGAGGCAGGTTTGTATCCGTCAGGTTTGGAAATGTGATCGGGAGCGAGGGTAGTGTGGTTCATGTCTTCAAAAAACAGATCGAGCGGCTCGGTCCCGTTACAGTGACGCATCCAGAAATTACCCGGTATTTCATGACGATTCCAGAAGCCTGTAAGTTAATTCTTCAGGCCGGGGCCATGGGTGAGGGAGGAGAGGTATTTATCCTCGACATGGGCACTCCAATTAAGATCGTTGATATGGCTCGGGATCTCATTCGACGCTCAGGTTTTAAACCAGATACAGACATTGAAATCAAATTTATCGGCCTCCGTCCAGGTGAGAAACTTTACGAGGAATTGATCACTGAGGGTGAGGGGATTGTCCCTTCCGCTCATGAAAAGATCTTTGTCCTGAGGGGAGAAAATAACTACAACCTCAGTTGGCTCAACGAAAAGATCGAAGAACTTGTAAAGCTGGCTCTTGATCAGGATGCCTTTGGCATCAAATCAAAACTTAAAGAAATCGTCCCCGAATACGAACCGCACCCGAATCCAGAATCTTGAGCCTGAAGGAGCATAGCACATAGCGTAAAATAATATACTGAATTGGCATGGGCTCGACGGTCGAAAATTTCAAAGCTCAAGAAATCTCATCTTTGAGCTGTCTTCATTTTCAAGTTAAATTCTTTGAACTTGATGATCTTCGCTGAAGTTCAGTCCGATTCCCGAGCGGCAGTTTGTTCACTTTTTTTCGGTCACGTTTCTCGCTTTCTTAAGAAATCGAGAAAGTCTGGTGAGGTAATTTCTCTCTTTTTGCAATTCAATACGGGCAAGGACTTTTGTGACTTTGTATTAAGAACCGTCAATTTCGAGAGGTTCAAAAATCGTCATTGATGAACCGCATAGAGTAGGGCATAGCCAGTTTAGCTTATCGCTCATGGGGGATTGCGGTTAGCTCGCAGCTTATAGCTAATTTTGAAGTAGGTATTGGGTTTTGAGGGAGAAGAATTTTCGAGTGCCAATTTGGGATCCGTTCTATTCTCAACCTTCAACTTTTGGATGGAATTGCGGTCCGTGATGCTCCTTAATTAATTTTTAAGTCAAGGATTCTCAGATCAACACTGCTCCCCTTTTAATATCTGAAAGGGTTCTTTAGATGGAGATGAGCAAAATGTTTCTATTCAAAAAGATTGTGGGTCCTTTTTTCTTTCCTGTAACAATTATTCTTATGATGCTTATTTTGGGATTATTTTTTCTTTTGTTAGCTCGTAAGCAAAGGACCGGGAAAATTCTGGTTCTAATTGGGACCACATTCCTTGGACTTTTGAGCTATGATGGGGTTTCGGAGAGGATTCTTAAACCTCTCGAATATAAGTACCCACCCCTTCTCAGTGGCCAGAGTATTCAGAACGTAAAATGGATCGTAGTTCTGGGTGGCGGACATAGCTCTGATCCGGAACTTCCTGTGACGAGCCAACTTTCCGAAGCCTCTCTCGCGCGCGTAGTCGAAGGGATTCGTCTCCATCGGGGTCTTCCTTAAAGCAAACTCATCCTCCCAGGAAGAGGTGTTTTTGATCCAGTCCATAATGCGAAACTTCTGGCTGAGGAAGCTCTGGCAATAGGGACAAAGAAAGAAGATTTGATCCTTGAGGAGATCTCTAAAGACACAGAGGAAGAAGCTGGTTTGATTCAACGGATCGTTGGTCGCGAACGGTTTATCCTTATAACCTCAGCCTCTCATATCCTGCGCTCAATGGCGCTCTTCGAAAGATTAGACCTGAATCCTATTCCGGCTCCAACAGATCACCTGGTGAAAGAATATCAAGAAATAGCGTCAGGGGATTTCTTCCCATCAGCGGGCGGCTTACGGAAAGCCGAGAGGGCTTTTGACGAATATTTAGGCTTGGCTTGGGCGGATGATCTGGCGGTAAATGTTTTTCCTCGGGGCTTCTCGCTTTCTTAGGAAAGTGACCACCAGCCCAAATCTCTACGGAAAGGATTGATCTCTATGGACTTTCTTGTAAAGATCTTTAAGGCCTTAGCAAACGAACATCGGATTCAGCTTTTAAGATTGCTTTTGGGAGGTGAAGAGAAGGAAATCTCGGAGCTTGCTCAGAAGCTCGGCCTTCCTTACAAGACCGTGGCAAGAAATCTTAAAATCTTGGAACAGACCAATCTGGTGAACAGTCGGAGGTGGAGGGGCATGGTTTACTATTGTTTAAGGAATGAACCCAGCCTCGAATACAACAAACTCCTCTGTGATGTAATTAGAAAGCGGTTTACCAGACCCAGATAGATCTCACTTTCTTAGGAAAGTGAGAATGATAGGACGTGGTTGAATTGCATATTGTTAGGCATGGAGTACCAGAGTCTCGCTTTGGGTTTATATAATTAAATTGAACCATCGCAGTCGATAGTCCTCGAAAGCCTTTTCGAAATCTTCACCGCCTGTCTTATTTCCCTTCGTTGCATATAAAACCTGCTTAAAGAGATCCCCGTTGAATAAGAATAAGGACGCAGATGCAGAGATACGTGAGTGAGTCAACCCGGTTCTGGAGAACCAGGGGGAAAGAAACGCTGTTGTAACCTATTGAACAGGAAGTATTTTTTCGGCCTTGACGAAAGTTCAAGAAAGTCATATAGTTATTTTTTGGGCGCCTGTAGCTCAGCTGGATAGAGCTACGGACTTCTAATCCGTAGGTCGGAGGTTCGAATCCTCTCAGGCGCGCCAACCAAATTTTGCAGAGCAAAATTTAAAGCGAACAGTTACCAGTGATAAGTGATTAGTTCCAATTTGAGATCTTTAATGAATCTTAGACTGATCTCTGGTCACTGATCACCGTAGTTAGATGGTGAGTGTAGCTCAGTCGGATAGAGCACTGGGTTGTGGCCCCAGTGGGCGAGGGTTCGAGTCCCTTCACTCACCCCAAAGCGCCCGTAGCTCAGTTGGATAGA
>CAZFJD010000185.1:0-7127 GCA_964518775.1 uncultured Syntrophaceae bacterium | reverse complement strand
GCCCACCTGCCAATTTGCGAAAAATTGACGAAGAAAATGAAAGAGAAGAAGATCGACGATATTATGGTCGTGGTGGGTGGGGTCATCCCCAAAAGGGATATCCATCCTCTTCAAAAAATGGGAATTGAGGGAATTTTTCCTGGAGGGACTCCCTTTGATGAATCGATTAAGTGGATCAAAGAGCACGTCAAACCCCGATTCTAATCGGGAGAAATTCTAAATTCGAAGCACCTGCCTGCGGTAGGCAGGGATTTCGGATTTTGGGGGTTATTTATGGGCGTTGCAAAATATGTCAAGAACGAGAAAGACGAGGTTCAGGATGTCATTCTACAATCCGGCATCCGCATCAAGCCTCTCTATACTCAGAAGGATTTAGAAGAGGTCGGCTTCGATTCCGAAAAGGACTTAGCCCTCCCTGGAGAATATCCTTTTACGCGAGGGATCCACTCGTTAGGTTACAGGAGCCGTGAATGGACGACTCGCCAGTATACGGGGTTTGGAACACCCAAGGAGACGAATGAACGTTTCCAACTGATGATCTCTCATGGCCAGACCGGCCTCAACGTAGCCTTTGACCTTCCTACTCAGATGGGCCTCGACTCGGACGACCCACTGGCTGAGGGTGAGGTGGGAAGAGTCGGTATGGCCGTCGATTCCCTCCGCGACTTTGAAGTTGCCTTTAGGGACATCCCTCTCGACCGGATTGGAGTAGGTCTCACCATCAATGCCGTAGCAAGCATCATGCTGGCAATGTTTCAGGCAGCTGCTGAAAGATTCGGATATTCGAAGGATCGGATCAGCGCCACCCCCCAAAACGACATCCTCAAAGAGATGATCGGCCGGGGGGCATGGATCTTTCCTGTGAAGCCTGCAGTACGCCTCATCGGCGATACGATCGAATACTCCATGAAAGAACTCCCCCGAACCAATCCCGTCAGTGTTTGCGGGTATCACATTCGGGAATCCGGATGCTCCCCTGTTCAGGAAATTGCCTACGCTTTTCAGATTGCCAACACCTACATCGAAGAGGTCCTGCGCCGAGGCTGCGCCATTGACGATTTCGTCAGAGGCTTTACCTTCAACCTCAATGTCTTCGGAAATCTCTGGGAGCAGGTGGCCAAATTCCGTGCTGCCAGGAAACTCTGGGCAAAGAACTTAAGAGAGCGTTACGGAGCCAAAGATAAACGCTCCCTTCTCCTTCGTGGCATCTTCGGTGGCGGAGGATATGGCATGACGAAGGCTCAACCGGAGAACAATATCATCCGGGGGGCCTACTATGCCCTTGCAGCGGCGTTGGGCGGGGCTCAGACAACGGCCCTCTGTTCTTTTGACGAAGCCTACACGATTCCTACTCCGAGGGCGGCACTCCTCTCTCTCAGGACATTCCAGATTCTCATGGAGGAGATCGGATTGAGGGATACCGTAGATCCGTTGGCAGGCTCCTATTTCATCGAAACATTGACAAAACAGATGGAAGAGAAGATCGTCGAAGAGATGAAAAGGGTCGACGAGATCGGAGGGATGATCAAGGCAGTTGAGACGGGGTATGTTCAGAGGGAAGTGGCCAAGCAGGCCTATGACTTCGAGAAAGGAGTCCAAAGGGGCGACTTAATCAAGGTTGGAGTGAACAAGTATACTGAGGGCGAAGAGATGGAGGTGGAACTCCATGAGTACCGTTGGGAGTCAGCCGAGGAGCAGATCCAACGAATCCGAGAAGTCAAAAGAGAAAGGGACAACCGAAAAGTCTTCCAGCTATTAAAGGATCTTGAAGAGGCTGCAAGGGAAGATAAGAATGTGATGCCCTATCTCTTGGAATGCTGTAAAGCGTATGCCACACTGGGTGAGATGACCAAGGTATTTAAGGACGTCTACGGAGAGTTTAAGGAACCATCCATCTTCTAAAGATAATTTCAAATGACAAAGCTCAAATGTCAAATGAAATCCAAATGACGAAATGTCAAATCTTTTTTTAGTATCAGGGTTTGGCATTTGACATTGATTTGAAATTTGGATTTTGACATTTGGCATTCTCACGGGGGGTGAATTATGGCTTTCACAATGTTTGGTCGGACAATTCGAAAGATTGGGGTGATCGGTTCAGGAAATATTGGTCCGGATATTGCGCTCCATTTCAGCCAAAACCTCTATGCGCATGGCGTCCCTGTCGTTGTGGTCGATATCGTCCAGGCTGCTCTCGATGCAGGTTCGAAAAAGGCCGAATCAAAGATGGCCAAGGCTGCTGAAAGAGGAATCTATAAGAAAGAGGAGGCAGAGGCCATCTTCAAAAACATGCTCTTCACCACAGATTATGGACAGTTGAGTGATGCCGATATCGTGATCGAAGCTGCTTTTGAGAGGATGGAGGTGAAACACAAGATCTTTGACCAGTGCCAGGCCACATGCCCAAAAACAGCGATCTTCGCTTCCAACTCCTCCCACATGGTTCCTGAGGAGATCTTCAAAAAGATGAGGAATAAGAAACGATGTCTCGTCATCCACTACTTTTACCCTGCAGAAAGAAATATTCTGGTTGAGATTGTTCCGGGCAAGGATACGGACCCCGGCCTGACCGAATACCTCATGAGACTTTATGAATTTATCGGCAAGGCTCCCATCAAAGTAAAGAGCCGCTATGGCTACGCAGTCGATCCCATCTTTGAGGGGCTCTTCCTTGCCACTGCCCTGACCGTTGAGAAAGGCCTCGCCACCATCAAACAGGCCGATGCTATTGTTGCAAAAGCCCTTGGAATGGGAGTCGGGCCTTTTACTGCCCATAATCTTGCCGGCGGGAATCCCATCACCCAGCACGGTCTCTCAGAGATGAACACAAGGATTATGCCCTGGTATCGGTCGCCAAAGTTGCTGGACGATCAGGTAAAATCTGGCAACCTCTGGGAGACCGCAGCAAAAGGGGAAGTGGTGGAGTATAGTCCCGAGATTTATGAAGCCGTCTCCAATAGGGTCATGGGAGCTTACTTCGGGATGGCCTGTGAAATTGTGGAGAGCGGAGTTGCCAATGTTGGCGACCTGGAGATGGCATTGGATGTGGGTCTCGTCATGATGCCTCCTTTTGGAATGATGAATCGGATGGGGGTGAAGAAGGCCCTCGAATTGGTGGAAGCCTATGCCAAAGAAAATCCTGGATTCGAAGTGGCCAAGATCCTTAAGAAACAGGCTGCCTCAGGCAAACCATGGAAGATCCCTGTTGTCTTTAGAGAAGACAAGCCTCCTGTGGCTTTGATAAAGATCAGAAGGCCGAAGGTCCTCAACGCGCTGAATACGGATGTCTTTGAACAGTTAAGGGAAATCATTCGAAGTGTCAGGAAAGATCCAAAAATTAAAGGAGCAGTGCTTACTGGATTCGGAACCAGGGCCTTTGTTTCGGGGGCTGATATTGGAATGCTCGCATCTCAAAAGACACCCGAAGAAGCTGAAACCTTCTGTCTGAAGAGTCAAGGGGTGTTAAACCTGATTGAGAATCTGGGCAAACCGGTTGTGTGCGCCATGAACGGACTTGCATTTGGCGGAGGAAATGAGATGGCAATGGCCTGCATAGCCCGAATTGCAAAGAAAGGACAGAGGATCTTTGTGGCTCAGCCAGAGCCAAGGCTTGGCATCATCCCTGGAAATGGCGGAACCCAGAGGCTTCCGAGACTGGTGGGAATGGAGAAAGCATGGCCCATTCTTCGAACCGCCAATCCAATCTCATCGGCCCAGGCAAAAGAGATCGGTCTGATCCAAGAGGAGGTCGAGGGCGATCTGATCGAGGTAGCCATCGAATGGGTAAAAAGAATCGCTTCGCAGAAAGTCCGTATACTCGCAATCAAGAAAGACCCAATCCCGGTCCCTTCAGAGCTTCCGGAAGTGAACATTGGACATTTGAGTCGAAAGATTGACTCGCTGCTCCAGCGTGCCGTCCTGGAGGGTGCGAAAATGACTCTCAAAGAGGGCCTAAAACTGGAGGCCAAGATCTTTGGTCAGTGTCTGTTGACTCAGGACATGAGAATCGGGATGGAGAATTTTATGAAGAACGGTCCCAAGGTGAACGCCAATTTTGTCCATAACTAATGAAAGGGGGATCGGAATATTGGAATCATGGAATAATGGGTTGTAACTAAATTTCGATTCTGTCTTACAGGATTCCACTATTCCAGTCTTCCGTTATTCCATATTTGAATGATTCTGTGATCAACGTCGGCGATTGGATCAGAAAATGGAGTCTCCTTCACCCTCAAAAAAAGGCTTTGATCTTTGAGGACCAGCCATTCACCTACCTGGAGGTAAACCAACGGACCAATCAGCTCTGTCACCTCCTCCTCAATGGAGGAGTGAAAAAGGGAGACCGAGTTGCCGTCCTTCTCCACAATTGCCATCAATATGTTGAGATCTTCTTCGGACTTTCGAAAATTGGTGCCATCCTCGTCCCTCTGAATTGGAGGCTTGCTGGACCTGAGCTCGAATTCATCATTCAGGACAGCAGCTCCCGAATGCTCATCTTCGAAACAGAGTTCGAAGAGGTAGTTGCTTCCATTCGTCCAAAATTGAATCTTTCTAATGGAGACTTTTTGGCCCTTGGCCCTACCCTACCCGATTGGGCAAAAGACTATGAGAGGGCCCTCCTCGACAACCCTGTCCATGAGCCGCTCGTTTCCGTTCCCGTAGGCGATGAAGATCCCCATGTCCTCATGTATACTTCGGGGACAACAGGTGTCCCAAAAGGGGCGGTCCTCTCCCATCGGAAGACCTTCTTCAACGTCCTCAATGCGGATACATTTAATGACCTTACCTCCAGGGATATCATCATTATCTTACGGCCAATGTTTCATTCTGGAGGGCTTCTGGTAGACGCTGCCCCTGTCCTCTATAAAGGGGGCACACTCATTCTGAAAAAACGATTTCGCCCCCATGAGATCCTTGAGACGATTCAAAAATATCAGGTGACCTTGTTAGAATTACCGGCGACGGTGTACCAATTCATCCTCCAGCAATGTGATTTGACACAATACGACATGAGCTCTGTCCGACGCTACCTTACAGGCGGTGAACGAATTCCTGAGGCCATGCTAATGGAGTACTACAGAAAAGGGATCATCATTTCTCAAATTTTTGGTCTGACCGAAGCCTCTACGATCACCTTTCTTTCTCCAGAAAGAGCGGTTGACAAAATTGGGTCAGTAGGGCTTCCGGTCTTTCATGGGGAAGTGAGGATCATTGATAAAGAAGGAAAGGATATCAGTCCAGGGGAGGTCGGTGAGATCGTCGTCAAAGGCCCTACCCTGATGAGCGGATACTGGAATCGCCCAGATCTCACAGCTGAGACGATTCGAGACGGGTGGCTCTATACCGGGGATCTCGCCAGGATGGATGAAGATGGGTACATCTATATTGTTGACCGAGAAAGAGATATGTATATCAGCGGAGGAGAAAACGTCTATCCTGCGGAGATTGAAAAGGTCCTCCACACGCATCCAAAGATCTTCGATGTCGGGATCATTGGTGTTCCGGATGAAAAATGGGGAGAGGTGGGAAAGGCCTATATCGTCTTAAAACCCGGAGAGGGCATGAGCGAGCAGGAGTTCCTTCAGTTTCTTCGGGGAAAAGTCGCAAAATACAAAATTCCAAAATATGTGGAGTATGTGGAAGATCTTCCAAAAACCGCAAGCGGTAAGATCCAGAAATTCATTTTGAAGGAATGGCATCGAAAGCAAAAATTCTGAATGTCAAATGTCAAAGCTCAAATGAAGTTCAAAATCCAAACAGATAATATAATTTGACATTTGGTCATTTGAAATTGATTTGACATTTGGATTTTGAAATTTGGAATTTATAGAATAGGAGGTATACATGCTCGAGAAGTTTTATCGGTTGGGCTGTGACATTGGCGGCACCTTCACCGACTTTGTCCTGCTCAACGATCAAACCGGGGAGTTGAAGATCTATAAGTGTCTGACCACTCCCCAAGATCCCTCTGATGCTGTGGAGCAAGGGATAAGAGAAATGGAGAACAAAACACCAGGCTTTGTGGAGAAACTGGATGAAGTGATCCACGGAACCACCCTCGTCATTAATTCGATCATCGAGAGAAAGGGAGCGAAAACAGGTCTGATCACCACAAAGGGCTTCAGGGACGTCTTGGAGATTGGAAGAGGAATCCGGTATGCCCCTTATGACGTATTCGCTGAATTCCCTAAGCCCCTAATTCCGAGAAGGTTTCGCCTCGAAGTGGACGAGAGGATTCGGAGTGATGGGACTGTCTTAAAGTCGCTCGACCCCGAAGAAGCAAGGCAAGTGGTCCGTACTCTTCTCAACCTCGGCGTTGAATCGATCGCTGTCTGTCTGATTAACTCCTTTGAGAATCCGACCCACGAGTTGATGCTCAAAAAGATGATCGAAAAGGAAGCCCCTAAGATATCCATCTCCATTTCATACCATGTCTTGCCACAGATTAAGGAGTACGAGAGGACGAGCACCACAGTGACCAACGCCTATGTCAAGCCTCTGACAGGAAGATATCTCTCCAAGCTGTCCGGAAGACTGGAGTCGATCGGTTTCAGAGGAAAACTTTTCATTATGCTTTCGAGTGGTGGCGTGACCTCCGTCGAGACAGCAGCTGAATTTCCGGTAAGGATCATCGAGTCTGGTCCAACCGCTGCGGTCATCGCGGGTCAATACTACGGGAGGCTCTTCAAGATTTCGGAAATGTTCTGCTTTGACATGGGCGGGACAACAGCCAAGTCCTGTCTGATTCAAAAAGGGGTTGCCGGTGTCGTACCGACCTTTGAGGTCGGCCGTGTTCAGAGGTTCATGAAGGGGAGTGGCCTGACCATTCAGGTGCCTGTGGTTGACTTGATGGAGATTGGAGCAGGAGGCGGTAGCATTGCGAAGGTAAGCAAGTTGGGAACGCTGCAGGTTGGGCCAGAAAGCTCTGGAGCGGATCCAGGGCCGATCTGTTACGGACGCGGAGGAACCAACCCTTGTGTGACCGATGCCGATCTCTTGCTGGGCTATCTTGATGAGAACTACTTTCTGGGCGGTGAAATGAAGCTCGACAAGGAGGCAGCAAGGCGCGGCGTCGAGGAAAAGGTCGCCAAGCCTTTGGGAGTCTCATTCATACAGGCCATATGGGG
>CAZFJD010000184.1:0-7153 GCA_964518775.1 uncultured Syntrophaceae bacterium | reverse complement strand
AATGAGCTACACGGAATTCGTTCGAGAATTGATCGAGAGGGCTCTTCAAAGGAAACCATGATCCTATACCTCTGAATCTCCTTCAGACTTTCATACATTACAAATGTCAAGGCTCAAAGTTCAAATCAAATCCAAATGACCAATGTCAAAAAAATATTTGATATTTGCCTGCCGGACAGGCACGGATTTTGGCATTCATTTGGCATTTGCCTGCCTGCGGTAGGCAGGAAATCTATCATTTGACATTGGCAGTGGATTATTTATTGTGAGCGAGATATCGTCTTATCCAAAGGTCATCTTAAAGAGAGGAAAAGAAAAACCCCTTCTCAGGGGACACCCTTGGGTCTTTTCAGGAGCGGTTGAGAAGGTGAAGGGAGATTTCTGCCCTGGAGATATTGCAGAGATCTACTCCGGAGAGGGCCAGTTTCTGGGCATGGGGCACGTCAACCCTCGGTCCCAGATCATCGTCCGCATCCTGACACAGAAAAAAGAAGAGTTAACGATAGATTTTTTTAGGGAGAGGATATCGAGTGCAGCCCTTTTAAGAGAAAAGCGGCTTCAGGGAAAGACCAACGCCTATCGGTTGATTAACGGGGAAGGAGACTTTCTGCCCGGACTGATTGTGGATCGTTACGGAGAGGTCTTTGTTCTCCAATGCCTGACAGCGGGAATGGAACGTTTGAAAGGTCTTTTGGCTGATTTCGTGGCCAGCCATTTTCGTCCTCAAAGTATCTATGAGAGGAGTGATGTGACGACAAGGAAAGAGGAGGGCTTGCTTGAATCGAGCGGCCTTCTTCGTGGGAAGGAAGTTCCTGATTGTATTGAGATAGAGGAGCACGGTTGCCGCTTTAGGGTGAACGTGAAGAGGGGCCAAAAAACGGGTTTCTATTTGGATCAAAGAGAGAACCGCTTCTCTTTAAGGGAACTTTCCCAGGGAAAGAAGATTTTGGACTGTTTTTCCTATACCGGAGGTTTTGCCATTCATGCAGGATTGGGAGGTGCAAAGGAGGTCACCCTCATCGATTCCTCCGAGGATGCATTAAGCATGGCCGAAGAACATTTCAAATTGAACCATTTGGAGAAGATCCCTCATTCATTGATTCGAGGAGATGCCTTCGATGTCATGAGAAGTCTCGAGGGGGGATATGACTTCATCATCCTGGATCCGCCTCCTTTTGCAAAGAAGAAAGGTCACGTTCCAAGCGCTTCGAGAGGCTATAAGGATGTCAATCTCTTGGCCTTTCGCTTGCTAAGGAAAGAAGGCCTCCTCTTCACCTTCTCTTGCTCTCAACATATCAGTTGGGATCTTTTTCAAAAGATTGTCTTTTCGGCAGCGGTAGGAGCCGGGAGAAGCGTTCAGGTGCTGAGCCGGAGAGGACACCCCGTCGACCACCCCTTCAGTTTATGCCACCCTGAGGGAGAATATCTGAAAGGCCTGATCTGCAGGGTCTTGTAACTGTTTTGAGATTTGGTTAATATATTTTTTTGTTAGCAAGGATCCCTATAAACGATGAATGATGAACATAATAACGAGTCACGCATGATTCTCGATCTTTTGGGTGATCTCAAAAGAACAAACTATTGTGGAGATCTCCGGAAAGAAGATGCTGGCCGAGAAGTGACTTTGATGGGATGGGTTCAGCGGAGGAGGGATCTGGGAGGACTTATCTTCGTTGAACTGAGAGACCGTCAAGGGATTGTCCAGGCGGTGTTCAACTCCGAAGTGAATCCTGAGGTCCATGAGAAAGCTCAATCCCTCCGAAGTGAGTATGTGGTAGGTGTGAAGGGGAAGGTGACTTTCAGACCTGAAGGAACGGCCAATCCAAAATTGGAGACGGGAGAGATCGAGGTGATTGCGAGGGAACTCAAGATTCTGAATCCCTCTAAGACTCCTCCTTTTCTCATTGAGGATGAAGAAGAAGTGGCGGAAAATACTCGCCTGAAATATAGGTATTTGGATCTACGAAAGCCAAGACTTCAACGGAATTTAATCCTGCGACACCGCGTGGCCAAAGAGGTGAGAAACTATTTTGACCGCTTGGGATTTTTGGAAATTGAGACACCGATGCTCACCAAGAGCACCCCTGAGGGAGCAAGAGATTTTCTGGTTCCCAGCCGCCTCGAACAGGGCCATTTTTATGCCCTGCCCCAGTCCCCTCAGCTCTTCAAACAGATCCTGATGGTCTCCGGTTTTGATCGGTACTTTCAAATCGTCCGATGTTTTCGGGATGAAGACCTTCGCTCCGACCGTCAGCCCGAGTTTACACAGATCGACGTGGAGATGTCCTTTGTCACGGTTCAGGAGATCCAAAGGACAATGGAAGGCTTGATGGTCCATATCTTTAGAGAGGTCTTAGGTCTCGAATTGGAGACCCCATTTCCCTCCCTGACCTATGAAGAGGCGATCGATCGGTATGGTGTGGATAAGCCCGATCTCCGGTTTGGAATGGAATTGAAGGATGTTACGAATGAATTGAAGGGTTCTACATTCAACGTGTTCAAGGAGGCCCTGGAAAGAGGAGGGATCATCAAGGCCCTCAATGTAAAAGGAGGAGGGAGTTTCTCACGCAAGGAGATCGAAGATCTCACCCATTTTGTGTATCCCTATGGGGCCAAAGGGTTGATATCGGCTAAGGTGAGCCAGGACGGTTGGCAATCGCCGATTCAGAAATCCATCACCGATGAAGAGAGAAAGGCAACGGAGAAAAAGATGGAGGCGACTGAAAATGACCTGCTTCTTCTTATCGCCGATCAGCCGAAGGTCGTCCACCAGGCTTTGGCCAATCTCCGTCTCCATCTCGGCCAGAAGCTTGGGCTTATCGGTCCAGACATTTACCGATTTGTTTGGATCTTAGATTTCCCCCTTTTGGAGTATGATGAAAAGGAAGGGCGTTTTGTAGCTGTTCACCACCCCTTTACTGCTCCAAAGGATGAGGATATTCCAAAATTGAAAGACCATCCGGAATGGGTTAAGGCGAAAGCCTATGATCTGGTATTGAATGGATCTGAAATTGGAGGCGGGAGCATCCGAAATCATCTCGGGGAGGTCCAATCGCTCATTTTCGAAAAATTAGGGATGGGAGAGGAGGAGGCAAAAGAGAGATTCGGATTTTTATTGGAGGCCCTCCAATATGGGACCCCTCCTCACGGTGGGATCGCCTTTGGGTTTGATCGACTCATCATGATCCTCAGCCATTCGGAGTCGATCAGGGACGTCATTGCTTTTCCAAAGACGCAGAAGGGGACCTGTCTGATGACGGAGGCACCCTCGAGGGTCGATTCAAAGCAATTGGATGAGTTGTCGATTAAATTGAAGGTGTAATCCGCGTCGAGAGGGGCAAGACAAGGTCCTCTCGGTCAAGAAAAGTGGGGGGGAAGAAAGGAGCAGGAATGGTCATTACACGAAAGAAGACATTTCAAAGTAAGACTGTCACAGGACAGTTCCCCCTCCTGGATATTCAGGAGCCAAATCTTTACCGACATATCTTTCCATATGATGAGGTCTGCCGTGTAGAATTTGATAACCGATTCGTCTTTATCAACCCGCCAGAGGAGATCTTTATCACCGACACCACCTTTCGCGATGGACAACAAGCGAGGCCCCCTTATACGGTGGAGCAGATTGTTGACCTCTACGATATGCTCCACAGATTAGGAGGAGCCAACGGCGTGATCCGGCAGTCTGAATTCTTTCTTTACAGCGAGAAAGATAAAGAGGCTGTGGAGAAATGCTTGGAGAGGCATTATCGGTACCCTGAGATTACTGGCTGGATTCGTGCCTTGAAAGAGGATTTTAAGCTGGTGAAGGAGATAGGACTCAAAGAGACAGGGATTCTGACCTCTGTTTCGGATTACCACATCTTTCTTAAACTGAAGAAGAACCGAAGGGTGGTGCTGAGGGAGTACCTCTCCGTCGTCTCTGCCGCCTTAGACCTCGGGATCATTCCTCGGTGCCATTTTGAGGATATCACTCGGGCCGACATCTATGGGTTTTGCGTTCCTTTCGCTCAGGATATCATGCGCCTTTCCGAAGAGGCAGGGCTTCCTGTAAAGATTCGACTTTGTGATACCTTGGGCTATGGGGTCACCTATCCAGGGGCTGCTCTTCCCCGTTCCGTGCCAAAGATCATCCGGGCGATGATCGATGACGCCGGCGTCCCTTCGGACTATCTGGAGTGGCATGGTCATAACGATTTTTATCAAGGATTGATCAATGCGACCACGGCCTGGCTTTATGGATGTGCGGCGGCCAATGGCACGCTCTTGGGTTTTGGGGAGCGGACTGGGAATGCACCCATTGAAGGATTGATCATCGAATATATCAGCCTCACGGGACACAATAACGGAATCGATACCACCATGATCACAGAGCTCAGGAACTACTATGAGCGAGTGATCGGTGTTCATATCCCCTCCAACATGCCTTTTGTCGGAGCGAATTTCAATGCGACAAGCGCAGGCATCCATGCGGATGGGATTCTGAAGAATGAGGAGATCTACAATATCTTTAATACTTCTAAAATCCTCAACCGGCCCATCTCCATCTCCGTCAACGACAAATCGGGATTGGCGGGGATCGCACAATGGATCAACTCCCATTTTGCTCTTACTGGGAAGGATCGGGTCGAAAAGACTCACCCAGGGGTGGCCAAGATCAATCGGTGGGTGACCAAGCAATACGAGGATGGAAGAACCACAGCGATTTCCGATCAGGAGATGGAGAAGGTCACCCGAAAATATCTTCCCGAGATGTTCGTGTCAGAATTTGATAGACTCAAGGCAAGGGCTTATGAGATGGCGGCTCATATTGTCGAACGGGTGATCGAGAAGTCCGAAATGAAGTCGATGGATCCAATGCAGATCGAGCCGATTTTACAATCTCTGCTGGATGAATATCCCTATCTGCAGTACCTCTATGTCGTTGATGTGCACGGAATGAAGATTACGCGAACGATCGTTCAGCCAGTGGATCAATCTAAATATGAGAATATCCCACCCGGGGAAAATTACTCGAACCGCCCCTGGTTCATTGAACCCTTGAAGGATGGTAAAATTCATGTCACGAATCCTTACTCCTCGAAGCACACGGGAGTTCTCTGCATTACGGTCTCCGGACCGATACGGAATGAGGTGGGGGAGATCAAAGGGATTCTGGGCCTCGATATCCGATTTGAAGATCTGACCAAGAGCGAAGGGGAATAGATGATTTTAACAGAGACTTTCAAGAAGGCCCTCAAGTTTTTTCCCAAGAAACGAGCGATCGTATGCGGAGCGAAAGGGTGGAGCTATCAAGAATTTTGTGATCGAATGAACCGTCTCTCGCACGGCTTAAAGGGTATGGGAGTCGGCAAGGATGATAAGGTCGCCATCCTTCACCCCAACTGCCACTATTTCTTAGAAGCCTATTACGGAATTGCAAATATCGGAGCCATTTCCGTTCCCATCAACTACCGACTTTCCCCTGGAGAGATCGCCTTCATCCTCCGAGATTCCGAGTCAAAACTACTGATTGCAGACCCGATGTTTCAGAAACAGGTCGATTCCATCCGAACAGAGGTCCAAGGGATCAAAGGGATCCTTTGGACCGGAGAGGGGAGCATTACGAAGGAATCTCGCGACGTAAGTTATGAAGGACTCCTCCGCCGAAGCCATCTCGATGCACTCCCTGAGCCAAAGATCTCCGATGAAGATATTGCCCAGATCTACTATACGAGCGGTACAACGGGCCGACCGAAAGGGGTAATGTTATCTCATAAAAACGTGACAACCCATGCCCTTGGAACGATTGCAGAGATTCATCTTACCGATCGCGACGTTTGGATTCACGTTGCCCCCCTTTTCCATCTGGCGGATGCCTGGGCAACTTGGGCAGTCACGTGGGTGGGCGGGACCCATGTCCTTGTAAGGGAGTTCGATCCAAAAGTGGTATTGGAGACTATCGAGAAAGAGAAGGTGACGCTCACCAATCTCATTCCCACCATGCTCAATCTGATGGTCAACCATCCAGAGGTGGGAAAATTTGATTACAGCAGTTTAAGGATCCTTCTAAGTGGAGGGGCCCCCATTGCTCCGGAGGTAGTTCGAAAGATCGTTGACACCTTCAAATGCGACTACATCCAGACCTACGGGATGACCGAAACCAGCCCTTACCTTACCCTTTCTCTTTTGAAAGATCATTTGAGGAAACTGTCTTATGAAGATCGACTTCGATTCAAGTCTAAAACAGGCCGGGAGTTTATCGGTGTTGAACTGAAAGTGGTCAATGATAGGGGAGAAGAGATTAAGAAGGACGAAAAGGAGGTCGGCGAGATCATCGTCAGGGGAGATATTGTAACGAAAGGGTATTGGAGATTACCTCAGGAGACCGAGAAGTCAATAAAAGATGGATGGCTTTTTACGGGCGATATGGCGGTGATGGATGAGGAGGGTTATGTCACGATCGTCGATCGAAAAAAAGATATGATCCTGACCGGCGGGGAGAATGTCTACTCTACAGAGGTCGAAAATGTGCTCTATATGCATCCTGCTATCTTAGAATGCGCAGTCGTTGGTGTTCCAGATCAGAAATGGGGGGAGGCAGTGAAGGGAATTGTGGTTTTGAAACCCGGACATAATCCAACAGAAAAGGAAATCATAGAATTTTGTAAGGAGAGGATTACCCATTATAAGGCACCTAAATCCATTGATTTCATCGATGCCCTTCCAAGAACCGGTTCTGGCAAGATCCATAAAAAAGGTTTAAGGGACAAATACTGGGAAGGCTATGGGAAGAAGGTCCATTAAATATCTCGCTAACCATCAAGTCCGTCACAAATTCCTCGCTTTCTCCGCGTCGTTTTTTTTGCTCGCCTTCGCAGAAAGCGTTTGGTCATAAACACTTCATGATTTGTCGATTCTTTTTGAACGGGACTGTAATCCGACAGTTACGGGGGCTGGAATCAGCCGATCTGCCGGGAATGTCATCGAAAATCTTATCAAGCGGATGTTTTGAATTTTTTATAGGTAAGGGTATCCATTGACACCGTAAATGATTCGTTGTTCTGTTGGGGGGATTTCGTGGTCTAAGGGACAAGTTAAGGTTACCGCTATAAGATTTTCTTCGGCATCCCTGTCAGATCATTACAAGTTCGAACAAAGATTGAGGGGTTATGCG
>CAZFJD010000183.1:0-7172 GCA_964518775.1 uncultured Syntrophaceae bacterium | reverse complement strand
ATTAGGTCAATAGGTTATTTAATGACCAAATGACCGAGTAACTTAATGACTAAAATTGAGCTTGGACATTTGTCATTTCTCTTTTTTATACCATTTTACAAATCGTTTGATTCCTTCAATTAGAGGGGTTCTGGGCTGATATCCCAACTTCTCTTTCGCCTTCGTGATGTCGGCGTAGGTGATCGACACATCTCCGGGTTGTGTTTCCAAAACTTCGATCCTTGCTTTCTTACCCATAGTTTCCTCAATCAACCCGATCAGCTCCTTGAGAGAGGTGGTTTGGGATTCTCCGAGGTTGTAGATCTCAAAACCTCTGTGGTGATGGATGGTCGCCCGGATTCCCTCGATCAGGTCATCGATATAAGTATAGTCTCTTTGAGAAGAACCATCTCCATACATCGGAATCTTCTCCCCTTGGTCAACCAGCCGGGTAAATTTATGGATGGCCATCTCTGGCCTCTGTTTTGGGCCATAGGCCGTAAAGATTCGGAGACAGGCGATATTCATTCCATAAAGATGATGATAAGCATAGCAGAGGAGTTCTCCGGCTCGTTTCGTAACTCCGTAAGGTGAGATAGGGTGAAGATTGAGATCCTCCTCGGAGAAGGGAACCCTTTGATTTTCTCCGTAAACAGAGGAAGATGATGCGAAGATGAAATCTTTGACCCTGTTTTCTCTGCAGGCTTCCAAGAGGACGATGGTTCCCTTGAGGTTCACATCCTGGTAGAGAAGTGGATTTTCGAGAGAGGGCCTGACCCCAGGCCTTGCGGCCAAGTGAACGATTAAATCAATCCGATTTTTTTTGAAGACCTCCCGCACATGTTCCTGGTTGCGAATGTCGCCGGTGACGACCTCGAATCGCTCAGGAAATTTCTTTATTATTTGCTCCACATTCTTGATTTTAATATTTGGATCATAAAAGCTGTCGAAGTTGTCGAAACAGATCGGATGGTGTCCTTCTTGTAGAAGGTGCTCACAGAGATGGGAACCGATAAAACCTGCTCCACCGGTTACTAGAGTCGTCTTCATCTCCTCACTCCGCATACTGTTTCTTCGGTGGATACTCCACCAACAAACTGAGTCCGAATCCCATTAGAGGTAAGATAAGAATTGCCTTCAACGCCATGGGTACGCCCCAAATATCAGCAATCGAACCGAGAAGCGTGACCCCGATCCCTCCTGTACCGATGGCAAACCCCACCATTAACCCAGCAGCCATTCCCAGGTGCTGCGGGAGAAGGGCTTGGGCCATGACCACCGTAACGGAGAAGGTGGAGATCAACACCATCCCTGCAAACCCCAAGGTCAGAAAGAGGATCAAGCCTTCGGTGTTGTAGAAGAGAAGAAGCGATGGAAAGATCAATAACATGGTGAGTGAGAGAAACTTTTTATGCCCCCACTGATCAGCGAGTGGCGCGCCAATAAGCGTACCTAAGACTCCAGCCAAAAGAAAGGTTGAAACGAGTTTTCCCGCAAAAAGGGCGTCTCCTTTCAAGTAATTGATATAGTAAAAAGGGATGTAAGTGACCAGCCCGAATTGGATCCATGATCGTACGACGACAATGGCGATCAGTAGGAAGAGGGGTCCCATTTCCTTTCTTAACAAATGTCTCTTTTCTTCCTTTCTTTGTGTCAGAGCAGAATGGACGGGATGGGTGAGCCAGGAGATGGAGAGCCATAGGATTCCTGCCAAGATGATTCCTGGAACGATCAAGGCGAATATGCCCTTCAGCCCGAAGGAGGTGACAAGTGCGACAGCCAGAATCGGACCGAGCGCAAGTCCGAGGTTTCCACCCACGACAAAGATCGAAATGCCTGTTGCCCTCTTCTCTCCAGTGAAAAAATAGGCCGTTTTGAACCCTTCGGGATGGTAACTTGCGACCCCGACGCCGCTCACGATCACACAGAAGATGAGAAGAGAATAGGACGGAATGAAACCTGTAACGGATATTCCGAGACAGGCAACAAGAGGCGCTAAGGGAAGAAACCATCCTTTTGGACTTCGGTCAGAGAGATATCCAAATGCAGGTTGGATCACAGAGGAGGTCAGGTTTGCAAAGAGGAGAATGACACCTGCCATTGTGTAAGAAAGATTAAGAGCCTCTTTGAAAAAGGGAAGTAGGGCAGGGAGTGCTCCTTGACTGATGTCTGTCACCATGTGGCCGGCGCTGAGAATGGCCAGGGCCTTCTTGTTCATCTTCATCGGCGTTCCGTATTGAGATGAATCATTATCGGTGATAGAAATCCCTTTGTCAAACCGAATAGACATTTCAACTTTTTTTGGATATGATTATTTCAAGAGTTCAAGAGAAATAGGGTTCAAGGGGTCAAGTGAAGATATAAGAGAAGGGACTTGAATCCTTACTTGTTATCTTTTCGTAGAACGGCCTATTATGAAGATCGCCATTTCAGGTAAAGGTGGAGTCGGCAAAACAACACTTGCAGGGGTCATGGCCCGGATTTTGGCTGATCGGGGCAGGAAGGTTCTTGCAATCGATGCGGACCCAGATTCCAATCTCGCTTCGGCAATCGGCTTTCCCAAGGAAGCCTCGGCCAAACTTTCGCCCATTGCTTCAATGACCTCTCTCATTGAGGAGAGGACAGGCGCAAGAAAAGGGACGTTTGGCTCCCTGTTCAAGCTCAATCCAAAAGTGGATGATCTTCCGGATGAGATGGGGGTGACCCATCATGGAGTCAAACTTCTATTGTTGGGGTGTATCCCACAGGGCGGAGGAGGCTGTTTCTGTCCAGAGAATGTTCTTCTGAAGAACCTCGTTCGCTACCTTCTGGTTCAGCAGGGGGAAGCCCTCATCATCGATATGGAGGCAGGTTTGGAGCACTTGGGAAGGGGAAGCACGGGATATGTGGATGCGCTGATCATCGTCGTCGAGCCAGGGCAAAGGGCGATCAACACAGCGAGACAGATCCGGAAATTGGGTGAGGATTTGCATATTAAGAATATGATGATCGTTGGAAACAAGGTGGACTCTGATCAGGACAGAGAGATCATAGAGCAGAACCTTTCCGATTTTCCTGTCTTGGGCTATATGAGTTTTAACCCGAAGGTTCTTCAGGCTGACCGGGAGGGAAAGTCTCCTTATGATATTGACGAGAAGATCAAAGAGGAGGTAAGAGCCATTCTCACGGAACTGGAGAAGAGAATATAAGAATAAAAGTTCAAATTTCAAAATCCGAATGTCAAATGAATGGCAAACCCCAAAATCCAAAATGTTTTTGATATTTGAAATTTGGAATTGATTTGTCATTTGAACTTTGACATTTGACATTTTCATGATTGCATTATGATTCGGACGATTTTTGTTTGGTCTTGTATTGTGATTGCCACGTTGGTTCTTGGTCTCTTTGCATTCATCACCTATCCCTTTGATCGAGGGGGAAGGGTGGTCCATCACTATGCAAGACTTTGGGGTAAAGTAGCCCTTCTGGCGAATCGGGTGAAGGTGAAGCTGGAAGGGATGGAACACGTGAAGGGAGAAGGCCCTTATATCTTCATGTCGAACCACCAGGGAAGTTACGATATCTTTGCCCTCTTGGGTTATCTTCCATTTCAATTTAAGTGGTTGGCCAAGAAGGAACTTTTCTCCATCCCCTTTTTTGGTTGGACGATGGCCGCTGCGGGCTATATCAGCCTCGATCGGGAAGGAAGCCGGAAAACAGTGGAGGCCATGAATGAAGCTTCTCGAAAGGTTCAAGAAGGAATGTCCATGGTGATCTTTCCTGAGGGGTCGAGAAGCCCTGACGGTTCGATTCAGCCCTTTAAGAAAGGTGGGTTCAGCTTGGCGATTAAGTCGAAAGTTCCCATCATCCCCATTGCCATCACGGGAAGCCGAAACATCATGCCAAAGGGTAAATTGACGGCCTCCTCCGGCGAGATTCGGATTCGGATGGGCCAACCCATCGAAACCCAAAATTATTCCATAAAGGATCGAAAGTCCTTGATGGAGAGGGTAAGGGAAACCATCTCCAAGAATTTTAGCTCGATCTCTGAAAAGTAGCCGAGGGAGAAGCATGAAAGAGGTTTCCATGAAAGAGAGGTTGCTCCGTGAGATCGCGGGGATCCTGTTCATCGCCTTGGCGTTCTTTCTCTTCTTGAGTTTGGTCTCTTATTCTCCGAAAGATCCTTCTTTCTTTTCCCACATCTCCCCAAAGATGAAGGATATTCAGAATTGGATGGGGATTGTGGGCGCCTATCTTTCCAGCCTTCTCTTCCAAGGATTTGGATTTCCCTCTTTTCTGATTCCCATCCTCATCGGTCTTTATGGTTGCAGTTTCATTTTTCGTTGGCAGGTGAAGCCCCTCTCTTTGAAGGTCGGGAGCTGGGCTGTCATCCTCTTGAGCACCTCTTCTCTCTTTGGCTTATGGCTGAAGCCTATCCGGTTCTTCCCTCAGGATGTTTTGGTTGGGGGGTTCCTCGGCGAAATGATCTCAAGAAGCCTTGTCCGATATTTCAATCCTCCAGGGGCCACGGTCCTTTTGGCGTTGATTTTGGTCCTCTCTTTCATTTTGGGGACAGGCATTTCGGTTATCTCTCTCGTTCGACATCTCGTAAGTCTGTTGAGGGGCCTTGGGGAGAAGCTGAGCAGGCTCAAAATGGTCAGGAAGGGACGGGCCGAGAGGGCAAAGAAATTGGTGAAACGGAAGGAGGAGATGGAGGAGGGGAAAGAGACAGCACCTCCGATGGTTGTTGAGAAGGCTCCGGCCCCGGCGAAAAAAGAAGAGATCGTTGAACAGGCAACCTTTGAATTTATGGAGCCGAAAAAGGCCTTCCAGCTGCCACCCATCTCTTTGCTCGAAGCCGATGTGGAGAAGAGGCAAAAGATCGATCGCGAAAGTTTGATCATGAACTCTCGTATCTTGGAGAAGAAGCTCTTAGACTATGGCGTTGAGGGCCGGGTGGTCGAGGTCAGGCCAGGGCCGGTCATCACCGTCTACGAATTTGAGCCAGCCCCTGGCGTGAAGGTCAGCCGCATTGTTAACCTGGCGGACGACTTGGCGCTGGCGTTAAGTGCCCTGTCGGTTCGAATCGTCGCTCCTATTCCTGGCAAAGCGGTGGTGGGCATCGAAGTTCCTAACGTCAACAGGGAGACGGTTTTCCTGAAGGAGATCATCGACTCTGATCCATTTCGAGCATCGAAATCAAAACTTTCTTTTGGCCTTGGGAAAGATATCTCAGGCGAACCCTTCACCGTCGATCTCGTGAGAATGCCTCACCTCCTGGTGGCTGGATCCACAGGGTCTGGGAAAAGCGTCTCCATCAATTCGATGATCTGCAGTATTCTCTTCAAAGCCAATCCAGAAGAGGTGCGATTCCTCATGATCGACCCGAAGATGCTGGAACTCTCCGACTATGAAGGGATCCCTCATCTGCTTCTCCCGGTCGTCACCAATCCAAAAAAGGCTGCAGTTGCCCTGAAGTGGTTGGTCGATGAGATGGAGCGGAGGTATACTGTTTTAGCTGAAAGAGGTGTCAGAAATATTGAACATTACCACCAGAGGATGGAGAAAGGGCTCAAGGAAAAAGGCAAGGTCTATAAGCGGAGGGGCGATACCTTAGAAGGAGAGGGGGAAGAATCCCTTGAGCCGATGGAGAGGCTTCCCTACATTGTTGTGGTGATCGATGAGTTGGCCGACCTCATGATGATCTCTTCAAGAGACGTGGAGGAATCCATCACACGCCTTGCCCAGATGGCAAGGGCCGTTGGGATTCATCTCATCTTGGCAACGCAGCGCCCCTCGGTCGATGTGCTCACAGGGATTATTAAGGCGAACTTTCCTGCACGGATCTCTTTTCAGGTCACCTCAAAAGTCGATTCTCGAACCATTTTGGATACCATTGGAGCAGAACATCTTCTCGGAACAGGGGATATGCTTTTCCTTCCTCCCGGCAGTTCGAAGTTGATACGCATTCACGGTGCATTCGTCTCAAGCCCTGAAATTAAACGGATCGTCGAATTTTTGAAGAGGCAAGGAAAACCTTCTTATGACGCCTCGATTCTCTCGGAGGTAAAGAAGGAGAAAGAGGCCACGGGAGAAGAGGAATATGATGAGAAATATGATGAAGCGGTGGCTTTCGTGGCCGAGACTGGGCAGGCGTCCATCTCTCTTATTCAAAGGCGATTTCGGATCGGCTATAATCGAGCGGCCCGCATCATCGAAAAGATGGAGGAAGAAGGAATTGTTGGGCCTTCTGATGGGATAAAGCCGAGAGAAGTTCTGATTAAAAAAATAGAATGAGTCGATTGAGGAATTGAGGGATTAAAAAATTTCTAAATCGCTGAATCCCCAGATTCAAATTTGCGGAAGTGGGAGGGAATCGTGAAAATCATGTCTTTATTGATCAGCATAGCCTTTATTCTTTTGGAAATGACCTTCGTCCCAGAGGTATTTGGAACATCAGGTCAATCGGTTCTGGCAGAGATCCAACAGCGATATGAGAGCACGACTGATTTAGAGGCAAGTTTTTTGCAGGAATATATTGGGAAGGTGATGAGAAGGCCTCAAAGAGGAGAGGGGAAGGTCTATTTTAAGAAGAAAGGGATGATGCGATGGGACTACCGCGTCCCTAGCCAGAAACTCATTTCCAACGGACAGACCCTCTGGTACCATCAACCGGAAGAAAATCAGGTCTTCGTCTCTGATATTTCAAGAGTCATGAAAGAGAAAACCCCCCTTGCCTTCTTAGCCGGAGAAGGAGATTTGAGTCGGGACTTCAAACTTATCAATTTTAGCGAATCTCTCCCCCAGAAGGAGGAGAACTTTGTCTTGGAGTTAGCTCCGAAGGAACCAGATGCCGCATTATCAAAATTGATTTTAACTGTGGATAAAAAGAGCTATTACGTCGTTCAGGCCGATGTCTTTGACGCTCTGGGAAATGTGACACGAACCCGGTTTATCGATATTAAGACGAATGTGGGCCTTCCGAATTCTTTCTTCCAGTTTGCCATTCCTCCAGGGGCAGAGGTGTTGAAGATGCAAGAACCCTCTAGTACGCCAGCTGAAAGGAAAGAAACACCTTCAAGATAGTATAGCGCGTTTAATGTCAAATGCCAAAGTTCAAATTTCCAAAATTTTTGAGTTTGACATTCATTTGACATTAGAATTTTGATATTGGGATTTTATCTTTTATGCCCCTCTATACGACCAATGCGATT
>CAZFJD010000182.1:1763-7180 GCA_964518775.1 uncultured Syntrophaceae bacterium | reverse complement strand
ACTTTATCCCAGGTCTTGAACCACTCCAATTTTCGAGCCTCCTCTGTCCAAAAACGTTCAGGATCTTTGATGGAGTGGTTATATATTTCAAAATATTTTTTAAAGGGCCAATAGGTAGCACCGAAGGTTAAAGGGGTGTAAGCCATTTTATCCTCCTCTCATATCCAAGATTCCTGGCTGCCCTATGGGATAGAAAGGCCGGTTTCGAAAACTTTCCCCTGCCTTTCTATTCCCTGGCCCCCTTCAATGGACTCAAAAAGGCTTTTTCAGAGATCTCGGAGTGGGGGGTTGACAGGAATTGAAGAAACGGATTAAATTTATCAAAAATTCATTAAAAAGGAAAGATGTTGAGAGTATCTGCGATTCTCCTCGGAGCAGGCGAGTCGAAACGAATGGGGGTGGATAAACTTTGCCTTCCCTGGGGGAGGAAGACGGTATTTGAGCACTCTGTCGAAACCCTGCTTCGATCCAAGGTCAACGAGGTCGTCACAGTCATCAGGGATTCTAAGAGAGCCGTGGTAGGTCATATGAAAGATCGTAAACTGAAGGTGGTGAGCAATCCGTACTACAAGGCGGGTATGAGCACTTCTATCCGGAAAGGACTCAAGGCCCTTGATCCCAGGAGTCACGGAATTCTCATCGCCTTTGGAGATCAACCTTCTCTTCAGACGAGAACGATTAACGCCTTGATCAATGCCTTCATTCGAAGAAAACATGGGATCATCGTCCCCTCGTTCGAGGGAAGGAGGGGTCACCCTGTGATCTTTCATCGTCATTATGAGAAGGAATTACTGAGGTTGAAAGGCGACGTTGGAGGAAAATCAATCATTGAGAAACATCCGAAAGAGGTATGGACCGTCCGTGTAAAATCAGAAGGGGTGGTTAAGGATATTGATACATGGAGAGATTATAGAAAGAGTTGAGAATGAAGAATTGAGAGTTAAGAGTGAAGAGTGTAAAATAAAGAATTGGAGAAATAGGGATGAAAGGTATTCAGATGAAATCGGAAAGGAAGATAGAAGATTTGATCGTCTTAATCCGGGGAGCAGGTGAGATGGCGAGCGGCGTGGCCCACCGACTTCACCAATCCCACTTTAAGATCTGTATGCTCGAGATCGTCGAGCCTATTGCCGTGAGAAGGGAGGTTTCTTTTTGTGAGGCCGTCTACGAAGGCGAAAAAGAGGTGGAAGGGGTACGAGCGAAATTGGTTTCGAAACCGGAACAGATTCCAGCTGCATGGAAGGGAGGGAAGATTCCTATTCTGGTGGACCCTGATTCAAAAAAAACAAGGCAATTTTTGAAACCAGACGTCCTCGTTGACGCCATTATGGCTAAGAGAAACTTAGGAACTCAGATCAAGGATGCTCCTCTGGTCATCGGATTGGGTCCTGGATTTACAGCGGGAAAGGATGTCCATCTGGTCATTGAAACAAATCGTGGTCATGACTTAGGGAAGGTGATTCGGAATGGTGCTGCAGAACCCGATACGGGGATTCCTGGGGAGATTGGAGGATATGCTGTTGAAAGGGTTCTGAGAACATTGAAAAAAGGGGTTTTCTACCCCCAGAAATCAATCGGCGATAAGGTGAATAAGGGTTCCGTCGTAGCTGTCGTCGATGATTTTCCCGTGATCGCTGAGATCAGTGGTGTCGTGAGAGGGCTCCTCCGTGAGGGGATAGAGGTGAGAAAGGGAATGAAAGTCGGTGACATCGATCCGAGGGGCAAAAGAGGACTTTGTTTTACGATTTCCGACAAGGCGAGGGCTATTGGAGGAGGAGTACTTGAAGCCATACTGTATTGGTTTAACAAGTGATTCAGCATAGAGCATAGCCAAATGGAAGCACCAAATCCCAAGCACCAAATTTCAAATAAATCCCAATCACCAAAATTCAAAACAAAATATAATTGCTCATTTGAAATTGGAATTTGGAGCTTATTTGGGATTTGGAATTTGGGATTTTAAACGCTATGCGCTATGCTCTTTGCCCTCTGCGACTATAAGTTGAATTCAGATGGATCCTGATCAAAAGGTCATTTCCTCTATTATCGAGAAGTATGTGAAGGGCAATAAAGAAGAAGGACAGCGAACTGCCGTTCTGGCGGATGCCTTAGGTTTAAAGAAAAGGGACGTAATCAGTTTAACGGGAGCAGGCGGGAAGACGACACTCATGTTTCGTCTTGCCGGAGAGTTGCTGCTTAAAAAGAAGAAAGTTGTGACGACCACGACGACGAAGATATTGGAGCCTGCTTCTGGAGAGACTGAGTTTCTTTTTGTCGATCCAAATGAGGACATGCTAAGAGCATTTGTGGACAAAAATCTCGACAGATATAGACATATTACGATAGCGAGAGAGAGGCTTGAATCAGGGAAGTTGAAAGGGGTTTCTTCAAATCTTGCGGATGATATTTGGCGGTCACACGAGATAGATTACCTCATCGTGGAGGCGGATGGTGCGGCAGGTCGTCCAATCAAAGCTCCAAGGGAAGGGGAGCCTGTGATTCCTTTAACTACAACACTGGTTGTGGCGATTTTGGGCGTGGATGGGATCGGGATGGATTTGAATGAGAAGAATGTATTCCAAGCGGAGCGCGTCTCAACATTGACAGGGATTCCCATAAGGAGGAAAATGACGGATGAGGGAATCGCAGTATTGATGACCCATCCATTAGGTGTTTTCAAGGGAGCCCCATCTTCTTCAAGGGTGATCGCGTTTCTCAATAAGGTCGACATTCCCAATGGAGTGGTAAAAGGAAGACGGATTGCTCAAAAGATCATCGAGAGAAAACACCCTCAGATCAAAAGGGTCGTTCTGGGACAGTTGAAAAGTGAGCCGCCCGTGGTGGAAGTGATATTTCCATAAAACGCTAACTGCCATGCCAACCGGCGGGCAGGCGCAAGGGGGCGCTATGCATGCACATAGCGACAAAACGAGGGAGATACAAATGAGATTTCTAAAATTTTTTTTGATCATGGGGATCTTATTCTCTGTGTTGGCCTGCGTCGCCATTGCAGAGGATTATCCTATACAATACTTTTTGGCGAAGGTCTCATCTGAGAAGAATGAGCTTTCTAAGGATGAAAGAAAAGAGCTCCTCAATCGTATTCATCGAATGCTGGACCAAGCCCAGCGGACTCATACGAAGTTGGTTCAAGCCATTCAGACTGGAGAGACGGACATTCGGTATCAGGAGGGGAAATTCTGGATGTCGAAACTTGAGGAGGATCAGAAATCGATCGACATTGGAACCCAACAACTCAAATTGCTGACGGAGAGGCCAACCCTTCTTGTTGCATCGATCAAACTTTATAAATCTTTGAAAGATCTCTCATCGAATTTCAATGCCTATAACGATGTGACTTCGTTCTCAGCTCTTGTGGGCGATCTCGCCCCTGAAATGGAGTTATGGGCCGATCCAATCTTTTATAAACTTTATCTCCTCCCTCTTGCCCATTTAAAAGATGAAGAAAAGGTGTCCCCTCAGAAGGAAAAGAAACCGATTCCAAAAGGGAAGAAGCCCTAGGCGATGTTTCATGACGGCTACGTCACCCTCAAGGGATGAAAATGGGCACAGGTCATAGGTAAACCCCGTATATCCCCGCCCTAAAGGACGGGGCTTTTCTTTATCTTTAGACTTGAGATTGCCTTCACCCCCAGTCTGAAGGCTGGGGCTTTCGGGATTATACGGGGTAAAGGTTACGGTTACGAAGCCCCTGCCTACTGGCAGGGAATGACGATACGGGCATCGTTGCCCTTACTGCAACCGAAGAAACTTTATTTTCTGAACTATAGTATTATCGGAAGGATTCCAAGAATAATGAAACAGGGGTTAGCTGATAGCATTCTCGATTTTTTGCGTACGATCACCAAACCATCCGTAGGTTTGATGGCCATCCTCGCCCTTACTTTCTACCTTCGCCTACGCTATTTCGGACAGATTATTGACGGAGATGTGGGAAACCTGGGCTATCTGGCCTGGCGGATGGCCGAGGGAGAGGTTCTGATCGATCTCGAAGGCCCTGGGAAGCCGCCTCTCTATTTCATGCTCTACGCGGTGTTCATTCACCTTTTCGGCCCCTCTGTCTTGGGCCTCAAGATGTTCGGGGCGATTTTTGTCCTGGGAGCAGTGATTGCAGTCTACTGGTTAGCGAACCAAGCCTATGGGAGACGAGTGGGACTCTTAGCGGCGTTGCTGTTTGGAGTTTTTTCATCTGGGCCGATGGTTGAAGGTGGAGGGGTGAATCTGGAGACGATCCTACATCTTCCATATATTCTTGCCATTGGTCTCTTCCTTAAGGCTTCGATGTCAGGACAGCTGCGGTGGTATTTCCTTGCGGGTCTTTGCGCTGTCTTGGCCACTCTCGTGAAACAGGTTGGAGGAGTCCTCTTCTTTGTCTTTCTCTGCTATGGAATCGGCGAATGGTGGAGAAAGCCGGTTCCTTTTTCGACCAAAGAGTGGCTCTCCCGTTATGTCCTGATGGGCGTAGGCGCTTTGCTGCCGGTGGTCGGTGTCATTATTTTTTATCAATGTCATGGATACTCCTTGAGAGAGCTCTACGACTCTATGTTGGGAAGCAACTTGCACTATATACAAGTCGGACGTCAACATGCGAACCTCCTGGACTATCTTACATCCCGTCTAATGGTTATCCTTCCTGAAAATGGACTTCTGTGGTTCGGTACGGTATTTGCTGCAGGTTACCTTTGCTGGAGGATTTGGAGCGGTAAAGGAGAAGCCAGGGACCGAATACTGCTTTGGTGGGCTTTTTGGTCCTTTGCTGTCCTCTGGCTTACTGGGACTTTTTACTCCCATTACTTTCTTCAGATCATCCCCCCTTTCTCTGTATTAGCCGCTTATGGAATTGTAAGAACCTGGGAGATTGCAAAATCATTTTCTCCTCTACGCCGGTTTGTGGCACGGGGAGTATGGGCATCGCTACTCGTTATCATCACCATCACTTTCATAAAGACCGACTATCGATATTTCTTTTCCTATACGCCTGAAGGGCAGACGGTGTTCCAGTATAAGGTTTCACATGCTACATATGATGGACATGGCCTATATCACTTCGTTCAACAAGAGATCGCCCTCTATGTTCGTGATCACACCGATCCTAAGGAGACGATCTACGTCTGGGGGATAGCGCCCCAGATCTATTTTTTAGCAGAACGTAAAGCGGCAACCCGATACCGAAACAACTACAACATGAGTCGACTTTTTACGGATGACTCGCTTAGGGAACTGCGGGCATACGCCCCTGCCGTGATGGAGGATCTAAGAAAATCCCGTCCTGCCTATATTGTGAAGATATTCCGTCTGGAAGACTTTCCTGAGCTTCAAACCTTTGTTCAAGATAATTATACGGCGGAGAAATATTTAGAACTGCCGCCGTGGAGCATCTGCCTCTATCGGAGGCG
>CAZFJD010000182.1:0-1663 GCA_964518775.1 uncultured Syntrophaceae bacterium | reverse complement strand
ATCTATTCTGAAATCGTGAAAGCTTTGACTAAAAAGGAGCCCATCGCCCTTGCGACGCTGATCACACGTGTTGGCTCCGCTCCGAGAGCGGCAGGTGCGAAATATTTGATCAGAGCAGACGGAACATCTTTTGGTTCTATTGGAGGCGGATGTGTTGAGGCAGAAGTTTGGCAGAAAGCCCAAGACGTCATGAAGGAAGGAAAGGGAGAAGTTCTCCATTTTAAGCTGACGTCTGAACAACTCGCAGAGGGTGGACTTATCTGCGGCGGGAATATCGATATCTTTTTGGAGCCTCTTGGAGAAGAATTCTTAAACATTTATCAGGAAGTGATTAAGATTAAACAGAAGGGAGGTTCTGCCATTTTAGCTACACTGATCTCTGTAGATGGCGGCTTCCCAAAAAAGGGAGGCTCAAAGATGTTAGTGAAGGCCTCTGGCGAGAAGATCGGGTTTCTACTTAATGGAGAAAAGATTGAACAGAGGATTTTGAGAGAAGGCGAGGCATTGCTGCTGCGGGGAAATAAGCCGATGGTTATCGATTTTCGCTCAGAAGAAGACGATTCTCCGTGGAAAAAATTGGAGGTATTGTTAGAGCCGATCTTTTCTGAACCAACGGTCTATATATTTGGGGCAGGGCATGTCTCCCAGCAATTGGCTCCTTTTGCAAAGAGAGTTGCTTTCAAGGTCGTGGTCATTGACGACCGGGAGATGTTTGCCAACCGAGAGCGCTTTCCGGATGCGGATGAAGTCGTCGTTTCAGAATTTGAGAAGTGTTTCGATCGCCTTAACATCGATGAATCGGGCTATATCGTCATCGTCACGCGGGGCCATCTCTATGATGGTTTTGTATTGGAACAGGCGGTCAGAACCAACGCCCGTTATATCGGTATGATCGGTTCGAAGAAGAAGATTCGGACCCTTTACGAAAATTTGATGAAGGAGGGAATACCTAAAGACGCCTTAGATCGAGTTCACGCACCTATTGGGGTCGACATTAATTCCGAAACTCCCGAAGAGATCGCAGTGAGCATCGTGGCGGAGTTAATTAAGGTCAGAGGAGAGCCTCCTTGCCCATCTTGATTTTTCCATTAGATGTCGGCTTTCTCGATGAATCTTTGTACCGACCTCACTTTTCACCCCTTTTTCAAATCAGTGGGAGAGTCGACCATTTTACGTTCAAAGTTTGACAAGAATTGTGCACGGATAGATTCAAATCGAGTTATTTTCGGTAAAATGACGGATGCGTTGTAAATTAATTAATTGATTTTATTAACCTTTTTTAATACAAATTTAATACAAAAATTTTGTATAAATTCTTTTTATTGGCATAAATATTGTATATTACTAACGTTATTTAAAAAAGGCTTGACAAAATATGGACGTTTTGTAAAATACGTAACAATTTTTAACCACTTCGAGAACAGGAGGGCCCGAAAATGTTGAGAAACCAAAAAGGTTTCACGCTGATTGAACTGATTGTGATCATTGTCATCATCGGTATTCTGGCTGCTGTGGCCATACCCAGGTACCTCGACTTGACGCAGGATGCTGCCAATGGCACAGCAAGAGGAGTACTGGGCGCTCTTAGAAGTCAGAATGCCATGATGTTTGGCCAGCGTATCTTAGGGGCAACTACAGCCACGTACACCCTCGGTGCTATTGC
>CAZFJD010000181.1:0-7205 GCA_964518775.1 uncultured Syntrophaceae bacterium | reverse complement strand
GCTGCGGCAAGTCCACGGCCCTGAACATCATTGCCGGGTTGATCCCTGCCACCGACGGCGAGGTCTGGATCGATGGGGAGCGCATTGATCACCTGCCGCCCGAGAAGCGTGGGTTCGGTATGGTCTTTCAGAACTATGCGCTCTTCCCGCACATGACCGTCTTCGCCAACATTGCCTTTGGGCTGCAGCTCCAGCGTCGGCCGGCTGCCGAGATCCGACGTCGTGTGCAGGAGATGCTGGACTTGGTCCAGCTTCCTGGCTTTGAGGGGAGGTATCCAGGGCAGCTCTCCGGCGGCCAACAGCAGCGGATCGCCATCGCACGCGCCCTGGTCCTGCATCCACGCCTCCTGCTCTTGGACGAGCCTCTTTCGAATCTGGATGCCAAGCTTCGGATAGAGATGCGTACCGAGATAAAACGCCTCCACACCAGCCTGGGCCTCACCTCCATCTACGTGACCCACGACCAGGTGGAGGCCCTCTCCCTCTCCGACTGGGTTGTGGTGATGAAGGACGGCATCCTCATGCAGGAGGGCCCTCCGCAGGAGATCCACGATCAACCTGCCAGCGTCTTCGTGGCAGATTTTATGGGGTTTAGGAACTTCTTTCCGGCCCAGGTCGCGATCCTCGGTCCAGACCGGCACGTGGAGGTGACGGGCGACAGCATGAGGATCCAGGGGAAGACCCGGCACATCTTCTCCCCTGGCGCATCCGTGGTGGCCGCCATACGTCCGGATGATGTCGGGATCGGCGGCGATGCCAAGACTCCGAATGCCTTCCGGGCCAAGGTGGATATCGTCGAATACCTTGGACGTGAAGACGAAGCGATCCTGACGCTGGAGGCTGGCCGCAGGCTCTGGGTGCGGACCAGCACCCGGCTAACCCCTGGAGAGAAGGTCACCGTGGTTCTCCCACCGGACCGGGTTATCTTCCTCCCACCGGAGGGATCGGGAGGCACGACATGAGGCGTGGTAAGGCTGGCGAACTGAGTGAGTTGGACCTGATGGCGATCGCCTGCCTTCTTCCCTCGCTTCTCTATGTTCTCGTGATGTTCGTCTACCCGTTCCTCTACGGGATCTACTTGAGCATCCGCCCGCTCAAGGCAGACGGCTTTAGTCTGGCCAACTACCTCGCCTTCTTCAAGGATCAATACCAATACAAGACCGTGGCCATTACCTTCCGCCTCGCTGTCCCTAATACCATCGTCGTCGTGGCCTTCAGCCTGCTCTTTGCCTACAGCATGCGCCGTGGAATTTGGCTGGAGCGGGCCATCACCACTATTCTGGTTCTCCCCATCTCGCTCGGCGTGATCTTGTTGAGTCAGGGGATTTTAGGCTTCTATGGAGGGAAGGGATGGTTTAACCAGATGCTCCTGGGTCTGGGGCTCCTGGAGGAGCCGCTGGTGCTCACTCACAATTTCACAGGGGTGATGCTCTCTCTCTTCATGCAGCAGTTCCCATTCTGCTTTCTTATGCTGTTGGGCTATATCTCGGGAATCGACCCAAGTATTGAGAACTCGGCACGGACGTTGGGAGCAAATCCCTGGACAGTATTCCATCGGGTCATGCTGCCTTTGATTGCTCCCGGACTGGCCATTGCCTTTGCCCTGGTCTTCGTCATGAGTTTCGCCACGTTTCCCTCGGCTATTCTACTGGGCCAGCCTACGGGTGCTACCCGGACGATTGCCATCGCCGCCTATGCGCAGGCTTTTGAGATGTTTGACATGCCCTATGCCTCGGCCATCGCAGTGATCATGGGATTTTTTCAGCTGGCCGGGCTGCTCGTCATCATCCTTCTGCGCAAGCGCATGGTAATGGCGGCCACCATGGGGGTTGGAAAGAGGTAGATGAGGTGACGTATGCGCGGCCGCATGTGGGGATTGGCGCTCTACATGTTAGTTCTCGGATTCATCCTGAACCTGCTCGGCATCGTGAGCCACGTCGTGGTGAGCGCATTCGCCAAGCGCTGGTTTGGCACGCCTCTACCCCGATCCTTCACGACCGACTGGTTCAGTTATGCTTGGAGGGAGTTCGGCCTGGCCCAGGTCCTCGGCGTGACCATTTTCGTAGCCTTGACCGTGGTCTTTCTCGCCTTGCTCATCGGGTTCCCGTCTGCGTACATCCTGGCCCGCCGCAACTTCCGGGGCAAGCCACTGCTGCTTCTGCTCTACTTCCTACCGCTCCTCATCCCTCAGATGACCTATGGCATCCCCCTCGCCACGACCATGTTCCGGTACGGGATCGGCGGGACCGTGGCTGGCGTCATCTTGGCCGTGATGGTTCCCATGGTACCTCTGGCCATCTTCATTCTCATGCCATTCTTTGAGCAGATCAGTCTGAACTTGGAATGGGGGGCGGCAATGATGGGGGCCAACCGATTTCAGATCTTCCGTCGCATCCTTCTGCCGCTTGCCCTTCCTGGGCTCCTCACGGCCGGGGTCCTCATTCTGGTGAACACGGTCTCAAACTTTGAGCTAACTTTCCTCGTGTCAGGCGCAGGCTCCCAGACGCTGGTCGTAGCCCTGTTCTACAACGTCTTTGCGGGTGGGGTTCGCCCTGTCTATTCCGTGGATGCCATGGCCGTGATGTACATGACCATGGTCATGATCCTCCTCGTGATCGCTCTCCGCTTCGTGCGCCCCACCCAGATGGTCTTTCGCCTGGACAAGCGGTGAGACATTTCTATGGAGCCTTTGGAGAGATTCTTAACAGCCGCCCGTATGGAGGAACCGGATGAGGTACCTATCGCGCTGCTCACCTCAGCCCGGTTTTTCTCGCGCCTTTATGGAATCAAGATCTTCCGGTTCTTTCATGATCCAAAAATGATGTTGGAGGCGACCCTCCATACGATGGAGCGGTTCCCTGACATTGTCTTCTTCCCAGGACTTTGGGCTGATTACGGGATTGTTGTGGAACCCTCAGCCTTTGGTTCCAGAATGTACTGGCCAGTGGACTTCGTTCCATATGTGAAAGGGGATCTGCTCAAAAACCCTGAGGAGATCAGAGACCTTGAGATTCCAGATCCGAAGACCGATGGGCTCATGCCCTTTGTGCTCGAATCGATTCATTACATCCAAAAACGCGCACCGAAGGGATTCAAGTACCTTTATGCCGTTGCCAGAGGTCCTTTCCAGGTAGCCTCCTACATGAGAGGCCCTACAGAGTTCCTGGTTGACCTGAGAGTGAGACCGGATGTCGCTCAGAGGCTGATCGACGTCTGCACGGAGACGACGGTGGAATGGCTCAAGGCCCAGTTGGAAGTGATCGATGATCCGATCGGGATCTTCGTCCCCGATGATGTGGCCTCCTTTCTCTCTCCAGGGCTCTTTGAGAAATTTGGCCTCCCTGCTTACAAACGGATCTTCTCCGAATTCGACGGACTCCTCAAAGTTTACCACAACGATGCGGACTCAACCCATATCCTCCATTTATTATCCCAGTGCGGCTTTCATGTATTCAACTTCAGTCCGGCCACGGATATCGGAGTCGTAAAAGAGTGGATCGGACAGAAGGTCTGTCTCATGGGCAATGTGGATCCGGTCAACGTTATGCTCCGGGGGACACCAGAAACGATTGAAGAAGAGTGTAAGCGATGTATCCAGATCGGGGGCCCTGGAGGAGGATATATCCTATCATTGGGCGGTGGTCCATCCATGGAAACGCCTGAGGAGAATATCGAGATCATGATCAGGGCGGCAAAAAAATATGGGAGGTATCCCGTAGAGACTTCTCGTCGATGAAAAGGAGATCGAGATTGGAGGACGAGATTTTTAAGAAGTTGTCCCTTAAAATCGAGGCCCTGGACATCGAGGGCACGCTCGAGGAGGTGGAAAGGGCTCTGAGCGAGAAGATCCCCCCCTATGAGATATTGAGGCAAGGCCTTTCCCCTGGAATGGATCGGATCGGCCAACGCTACGAGAGGAACGAGTATTTTTTGAGCGAACTTGCACTCGCCAGCCACATCATGAAGAGGACCATGGATCTTCTTAACCCCTATTTTGAGGCCTCTAAGAAAGGCTGTCTTGGAAGATTTCTCATCGGCACTGTGAAAGGCGATCTTCACGATATCGGAAAGAATATTGTTTCAACCATGCTTACCGGTGCAGGTTTTGAGGTTTATGACCTCGGGATAGATGTGCCTGATGAGAAATTTCTCAAGAAGGCATTGGAGATTCAGCCAGATTTTATTGGCATGTCATCGCTTTTGACGACCACCATGCTAAATATGAAGAGTGTGATCAAATTGCTCCAAGAGGATGGAATCCGCGATAAGTTAAAAATCTTTGTGGGAGGCGCTGTGGTAACCCAGTCTTTTGCAGATGAGATCGGTGCTGATTTCTATGCAAAAGATGCGATTGAATGCACACAAAAGGCCAGGAATTGGATCGAGATGAAAAAAGGAGGGACATCTCTGTGAAAAGATCTTCTTCTACTAAAAATGTTTTTGGCCCTATTTTGAAGAAGAAGGTCTTCGATGAGGTATATGACCAACTCATCTCGCTCATCAGCAATGGAAAACTGAAGCCAGGCGAACAGCTCCCTTCTGAGAGAGTCTTAGCAAAAGATTTGAAGGTGAGTCGACAATCGATTCGAGAGGCATTGAAGAAGGCGGAGAGCAAAGGTCTGATCAAGGTTCGCCAGGGGGAAGGGACGTTTATCCTCTCTGCGGCCACCGATTTGATCCAATTCCCCCTTCTCACTATGCTGACAGAAGAGGTAGGCAAGATTTACGAATTTATCGAGATCCGAAAACTGATCGAAGTCTGGTGTGCTCGCAAGGCTGCGGAATTTGCGATGGTGAAAGAATTGAAGAAGATGGAGAATGCCCTAATGGCAATGGAGAAATTGATCGATTCGAATAAAATTTTAGGACAGCCAGATATTGATTTTCATATTGCCATTGCAGAGGCGTCGCACAATACATTGATGGTCCATATGATGACCACGGTGAAGCAGATCTTTCTCTCGATGTTTAAGATCAGTAATTTCACAAGGCGGCCCGGAAAAAACAGAATTCTCATCAAACAACATCAGGAGATCTATGAGGCGATCAAGAACAGGAATCCTGATTTGGCCGGACAGAAGATGGAGGGCCACCTTCAGTTTGTGGAAAGCGAATGGAGAGAAGAGATCAGTCGCCATCGAGTTAAGAAAAGATCGGGCTCTTTTTTTAGCAAGATTTAAAACAGAAGCCCCTCTACCCGCCGCTGATAAGAGGGACGATGACAATTTCTTCTCCGTCTCCTATCGGACAATCTAAAGTACGACACAGCTCTTGGACATCGCCCTTGATGTGGATCAGTTGGTAAGCAGGATTTATTTTCCCATCTGAATGAATCAATTTTCTCTTGAGGCCAGGGACTTGGATCTCAAGGTCATCAATGATCTGATCAAGTCTCTCCTTTTCTACAAAGAATAGTTTCTTCGAATGGGTTAAATCCTGAAAGGCAGAAAGAAATCTTACAGTGACGGCCATGGGATTCTCATTTTCCTGAAAGAATGGGAAGGGTTAAAAGCCCGTCAGGGATGAGAACGACCCTTGCCTTTGGATTTTTCTTTAACTCTCGATCGAATGCCTCCTGCAAAGTAGGAGCGGATTCAAGATAGAGTTCCTTCAATGTCTCCTCTGGGAGAGAACAATCCGTCATCACAATCCTTGCCTGTTTTAGAATCCAGGCCAGGATCAACGCCTTCTGTTCCCCAGGCGCAAATCCCTCCTCTCGAGAGATGGCGATCACCTCGTCGACATCCACCGCTCTTCTCATAATGTTGCAATAGCCCGGATGTCCACATCCATCCTCACACAGAGCAGGGATGAGAATCACTCCTCCTTTGACCACGACCGGCTTGGGACCGAAGACAACCACATTTCCGGCGCGGGTCGCCTGATAAAGGTCTCTGCTCTTTGGATAGCTCACACCGCTTACGACAATATCTGCGGGATGATCAATCTCCACCTCGTAGAGATTCCTCGCAACCTTCACTCCTTCATTAAATGCTTCTACAGGGTGTCCAGCGACGACCTTTACCACTTCTTTCTTGCCGGTTTGAACCACATTGACAATAAAATGGAGTCCTAAAGCCTGAGTTGCTTCTGTTAGAAATCTTCGGAATCGATTTCCCTCGATAATTCCGAGCCGGGTTTCCTTAAGTACCTGGTAATTATGGGTTGCCGCAATCGTCTCCTCACCCGCCACGCCCACGGCAATGCTTTTTACTCCGCCGCTGTAACCGGCGAAGAGGTGCGTTTCGATGACGCCCGTGGAGATTCGGATATCGGCCTGAGCCACGGTTCGATTGAAGACGAGCGGGATTCCTCCTTTGGTTATTCCTAAGTCGATCAGACCTTCACGATTCCACGCATCGTGGTTGATGAAAGAGATCTCGTCAACGACCTTACCAAACTTTTCCTTCAACTCCTCTGGAGTATTGGGTCGGTGCGTTCCTGTGGAGACCACAGCTGTCATATCCTTCTTTCTGATTCCGCCCGCCACCAGTTCCTCGACGAGAAGGGGCAGGATGATCTCCTCTGGAAGCTTTCGCGTGATGTCCGTAACGACAATGGCCACGGTCTGTCCGGGCTTCACTAACTCTCGGAGTCGAGCGCTTCCCATGGGGCGGTTGAGGGCCTCCTCAACCGCACTTCTGACATCCGGAATCGGGGGCATTCTCCGAGATTCCACCCACTTGACGGAAACATCGTCAGGAATCCTTAAGTTGATCGTCTTTTTTCCACAAGGAATCGAATAGGTTTTCATTTTCTTATAGTTCTAATATTGCTGATTCTTATCGAAACTGGATGAACTCCTCCAGCGGCTTACGGTTGCCTTGAGGAGATTCATCTGCATGCCCAATGGGAAGAAGGGAGACCACTCGAGTGGTCTCAGGAAACTGAAAGAGTTTTCGGACAGCGGTTTCAGCCTCTGTTCCCCAGACCCCGATCCAACCAGCGCCCAAACCTAAGCTATGGGCGGCCAGCGCCATATTCTGTGCAGCAGTCGCTCCTGCTTCGATTGCGTGCAGGGGATCGATCCTGCGGTCCACGCAGACCAGGATGACGACAGGTGCCTCGTTGATCCCCAAATGGAGTACAGATTCCCTGGACGCCTTGTCCAATTCATTTTTTAGATTTTGGTCTTTAATGATGATGAATCTCCAGGGTTGAAGATTACTGAAGGACGGAGCCCACCTTCCTGCCTCAAGAATCAT
>CAZFJD010000180.1:0-7238 GCA_964518775.1 uncultured Syntrophaceae bacterium | reverse complement strand
TGTCGGTTGATGACCCTGGAAGCTTCTTCATCGCCGAAGATTCCCACTCGGATTCTAACAGAGATGGTGTCAGGGCCTACGGGTTCCAATATGATTTTGACTTTCGTCCCATCGACCTTTGTCGCTTCGATATTTCCTCCGGTTGCATCTTGCTTACTACTATAGACATTTATCCGGAGATCTTTCAGGGCGCTCAAAGTAGCATCCCAGGTTCGGTCAAGGGAGGCCGCATAGGTGGTCTTAAGTTCTCCTTTAACGTAGGCCACGGTCGCAGCACCCGCGCCTGCACCAGCTCCAACAGCAAGCAATAGACATCCCTGCAGCACGAAGCTCATACATATCAGTATCAAAATCACTCCGACTATCGTCCTCATAGAAAGTTCCCTCCTCTACCGTTATCTCTTCCCCTGAGACTTTAAATAGTCTTTCCAGAAAGGTGAGATATCACGCAATTTCTGAATAATCGGTGGGAGATGGTCAATGATGTAATCCATCTCCTCTTTCGTATTATAGATGGAAAGGCTGAACCGAATCGAACCATGGGCCGCGGTGAAAGGAACACCCATGGCCCTGAGCACATGCGAAGGTTCCAGTGACCCGGATGTACATGCGGAACCCGACGAGGCGCAGATGCCAAGATCGGAAAGCAATAACAGGATCGACTCTCCTTCCACATACTCAAAACTGACACTCAGGGTGTTGGGAAGTCGATTCACCCGATCACCGTTGACCAAGGTATTCGGGATCTTCTCTAAAATCTTCTGCTCGAGATAATCCCGCAGAGCCTTGACCCGCGTATTTTCATCTTCAAGATTTTTTTTGGCCAACTCGCAAGCTTTTCCAAGGCCGATGATATAAGGAACATTCTCTGTCCCTCCTCGCCTGCCTCTCTCTTGATGGCCTCCAATCATAAATGGAGAAAATTTTGTTCCTTTTCGAACATATAGAACCCCGATCCCTTTGGGAGCATGGAGTTTATGACCGGAAATGGAAAGCGTATCAATGGTCGATTTTCTAAGGTTAAGAGGAATCTTTCCCACCGCCTGGACTGCATCCGTGTGAAACGGAACCCCTTTTGATTTTGCGATCTCACCAATCTGCTCAACAGGAAAGATGACCCCTGTCTCATTATTCGCATACATGATCGAGGTGAGAACCGTCTCCTCCGTGATGGACTCCTTCAATTCGTCCAAATCCAACCGTCCCTCTCGATCCACGGAGAGTTCGGTAATACGATAGCCTTTTCGACCAAGGTAGGTACAGACATTTCCGACAGCAGGGTGTTCCACTCTGGAAGTAATGAGGTGCCGTTTCTCCGGGTAGGAATCGAGAGCCCCCTGGATGGCGGCATTATCACTCTCTGTACCGCAACTGGTGAAGACGATCTCCGAAGCCTCAGCGCCTAACAGATCGGCCACCTGTTCCCTCGCTTCGTTTATCTTCTTCTGAACTTGTCCACCGAAAAAATGCATGCTGGAGGGATTGCCATAAAGGTCGCTGAAGTAAGGCAACATGACTTCCAAGACTTCCGGAGCCACTTTCGTCGTTGCATTATTATCCACATAGACGGGTTTCACGGTCTGACCTCCTCCACGACGATATCATCGCTGACGAACTCTCTCAACTTCGATTCCACGTACTGCTTTAAGGTAAATTCGGAACTAGGACAGAAGGAACATTTGCCTCTCAATGCGACATAGACCCTGTTTCCTTCGATATCGATCAAATCCAAGTCTCCTCCATCGGCCTTTAAAGCCGGGACGATCTCCCTTCCCAATGTCTCTTCGATCAATTTGATCTTCTGGATGTTGGTCAGCCTCTTCTTCTCAGGCTTGACAGGAGCGACTTCTCTCTCCATCTCCTTTCTCACGTTTTCAATGATCGCCTCGATCTTTGGATGACATTTGGCGCATCCTCCTCCCGCCTTGGTGTAATAGGTCACCTGTTCCACTGTCCTCAGATCGTTTTCCCGAATTGCCTTGATGATCTCTCGATCCGTCACACCAAAACAATTGCAGACGACTTCAAATTGTTCTTTGGTGACTTTTTCACCTCGGTAATTGGCGATGGCTGCTTCAAGGGCCTCCCTTCCCATCACAGAACAATGCATCTTCTCTTCTGGAAGGCCTCCCAGATAGTTCGCAATATCTCGGTTGGTCACCTTCTCCGCTTCTTCAAGGGTCATTCCTTTGACGATCTCAGTCAGAGCAGAAGAGGAAGCAATCGCGCTGGCACAACCGAAGGTCTTGAACTTCACATCCTTAATTCGTTTGGTTTCATCCAATTTAAAGGTCAATCTCAGGGCATCCCCACAGGCAAGGGATCCTACTTCACCCGCTCCATCAGGATTTTCAATCTCCCCCACATTTCTCGGGTTCAGAAAGTGATCTTTAACCTTCTCCGTATAATCCCACATAGAATCCCCCCGGCATTTTTACCCCGTTAGAAAAGCTCGCGGTTCATAGCAGCGAACCTGCAAATGAGTCTATAATCCCTCTTCAGAAAGGGCAGGATTTAAAGCTCCGTCCTTTCTAACGGGGTTTACTTCATTATAAGTTCAATTCCTTCGTATCGTCAACTTTTTTAAATGCTGTTTCCTATTTGACAATCGCCCCCTCCTCCCTATATATAAGAAGAGCACAATATCTTAGCCTCGTTGCTCTTTTTTATTCTTTGTATGTTGAAAAATCATTTCATCAAATTATCTGATGTAACGAAAGTTTATCATCAAGGCAACACCCCTGTGGTGGCTCTCGACCACCTCAATTTAGAGGTTGCAAAAGGGGAGTTCTTAGCCATTGCGGGTAAGAGTGGTTGCGGAAAATCGACCCTTATCAACATCATTGGGGGGTTGGACACTCCTGATGAGGGCCAAGTCATGGTCGACGGAGAGGACATTACACAGATGGACGATGACCGACTCACCCTTTATCGTCGAAAAAGGGTCGGAATCGTCTTTCAATTCTTTAATCTCCTTCCCATCCTGAGCATCGAAGAGAACATCCTTCTTCCTCATCTTCTTGCGGGAAACTCAAATCCTCCAGAAGAAAGAATCGATCGTCTCCTTCAAGAGATGGGACTCCATGAAAGACGGCATCACAAGCCTCATGAGCTTTCTGGTGGAGAGATGCAGCGTGTGGCCGTCTGCCGTGCTCTGATCAATGACCCAGAACTCATCCTGGCGGACGAGCCAACGGGAAATCTCGATTCAGCCTCTGGAAAACAGGTTTTGGAGATTCTGAAGCGATTAAAACAAGAACAAGGGAAAACGATCCTCCTCGTTACCCATAGTCAGGAAGGGGCGGCCATTGCCGATCGAGTCCTGAAGATGAGGGATGGAAAGCTCCTCTAAATAAAAGCAATGTCAAATGCCAAAGCTCTAAGTTCAAACATAATTTCAAATTCCAAAGTCCAAATTTCAAATAGTTTGAAATTGAGACATTTGACATTCCTTTGACATTTGATCCTTGGCATTTGTCATTTTGATTCACATGGTCCTATTCACTCTCCTCAAGGAAATCACCTTTCGGCACCTCCGTCTCAATAAAGGGAGGACCCTCCTTGCTGTTTTAGGCATCGCCCTTGGGGTCAGCGTCTTTGTCAGTGTCCAGATCGCCATCTACACTGCCATTGAATCCTTTAATTCAACCGTTGATCATGTCTCAGGGAAGGCAAATCTTCAAATCATCTCTTTCGGACGGGGTTTCGCTGAAGAGGCCTACCTCAAGGTCAAAAAGGTGCCCGGAGTTAAGGCGGCCACACCTATCATCCAATTCATCCCCAAGATCGATGAACCGATCGGAGAACCTCTCTACCTATTAGGAATCGATATCTTCAGCGATCAGCAGTTCAGGGATTATGAATTTCGTGAGGCGGATGAGGAGGATCTCAATTTCTTAACAGACCCCGAAGCCATCGCCATCACAGAAAAGTTGGCTGGCCGACACAGGCTGAAGAAGGGAGATACGATCACACTCATTGCCGGCTCAAAAAAGATCGACCTGACCATCAGAAACCTCTTAAAGATGGAAGGAGCTGCAAAATCACTGGAAGGAAATTTTGGTCTCATGGATATCGCCTCGGCCCAAGAGGCCCTTGAAAAAGTGGGACTGATCGATCGGATCGATCTCATCATCGACCAATCCGTCCCATTAGATCTGATCGAGAAAGAACTGAAAGGGGTCATCCCTCCAGGGACTCAGGTCCGGCGATCCGATACGCGGAGTGGCCAGATCGAAAAGATGGTCTCTGCCTTCCATCTCAACCTTACTGCCCTCAGCCTCATCTCATTAATGGTGGGGATGTTTCTAATCTACAATGCAATCTCCGTGTCTGTCATTCAAAGAAGAAGGGAGATCGGAATTCTTCGGAGCATCGGGATCTCCAGATCTCAGGTGCTTAGCCTCTTCATCTGTGAGGCAGGGCTCATCGGATGCTTAGGAAGTTTTGTGGGCATAGGAATCGGGTTAGGTCTGGCGAAGATCATGCTCTATTTTGTCTCGAGGACGATCACGGCGCTCTACATCCTGGTGAAAGCAGAACATCTTGTCATTCCTCCTCTTGTTTTATGGTTAGGATTTTGCATGGGATTCCTTGTTTCCGTCCTCTCCTCTATTGGACCGGCAAAGGAGGCCTCCAGAATTGCACCTAAGGAAGCCCTCGCTCTGGGAACGCTCGAAACTAAAGTGAAGATTCGTCTCAGACATTTCAATATGGCTGGCTTTGGCCTCCTCATCCTCTCGGTTCTTTTCGCTCTCCAGAAGCCCATCTATCAGAGACCCATCTTTGGGTTCTTGGCCGCCCTCCTGATTCTCATCGGAGTGGCTCTCCTCATCCCGACCATCGTCTTTCTTCTTAACCGTCTCCTCTCCCCCCTCCTCCGTTTCTTCTTCGGCGTTGAGGGGAAATTGGCCGGCCAATACCTTCATGACTCCGTAGTAAGGACGGTCATTACGATCGCCGCCCTCATGACCGCCCTCTCCATGCTCATTAGCATCTCCATCATGATCCTAAGCTTTCGAAAGACGGTCGACCTCTGGGTGGAGCAATCCCTAAACGGCGACGTCTTCATCTTTCCTGGGTCCTATTCCATCACAGGCTATTCCGCCCTCCTTCCTCTGGAGGTCTCAAGAGAGCTGTCTTCCCTTCCTGGAGTCAAAGCCGTTGACTCGTTCAGGGCATTGGAGGTGGAATACCGAGGGCAGCCAGCCCTGATCGCTGCAGTCGATGGCCAAGTATTTCTCGATAGGAAGGTGATTCGTTTCACACGAGGAGATCCCAAGGTGATCCTCAATCAGTTTGCGACTGGCCAGTCTCTACTCGTCACGGAGAGTTTTTCCCTTCGGCATCAGGTTGAAGCAGGAGACCGGATCGGATTGAATACGCCTCAGGGCGAGAAGGAATTTCTCATCTCCGGAGTCTTCTATGACTATTCCTCAGATTGGGGAATGATATTGATCGAAAGGAAGCTCTTCCAGTCGCTCTGGAACGACGAAACCATTCACAGCGCTGGGATCTACCTGGAGGAAGGTGTCTCTATCGAAGCATTCAAAGAGACCATCAGGGAGAGATATTCGAAACCCTACCGGCTCTTTTCAGTTTCCCATCGAGAACTACGGAATGAGATTTTAAAGATCTTCGACCAGACCTTTGCCATCACCTACTCCCTTGAATTCATAGCCATCATCGTCGCCATCCTCGGAATCATCAATTCCCTTAACGCCCTAATTATGGAGAGGCAGAGGGACATCGGTATCTTAAGGGCAGTCGGTGGGTTTCGTAGGCAGATTAAGAAGACCGTCTTGATCGAAGCAGGAATGATCGGGTTTTTCAGCCTCATCCTCGGTCTGCTCTGCGGTTTTCTTCTCTCCCTTCTTCTCATCTACGTGATCAATAAACAATCCTTTGGATGGACGATCCAGTTCTCCATCCCCGTTTGGAGTCTGATTGAATCTGGACTGATCGTGATGGCAACCTCCATTGCCTCAGGCCTGATCCCGGCTCGAAGGGCTTCTAAAATAAGACCTGCGGAATCATTGAGAATGGAATAAACATAAATGACCAATTGTCAATTTGCAATTATCAATTAGCAATTTTAAATATGAGTAATGACACTATGCCCTATAGGGTGATAGGATGGTGAGCAATGGATGAAGAAATCTACAAACGATTAGCGAAACATTTATCTGCATTAGGCATGGGTTATCCCGAGAGTGAGGAGCTCATCGAGATCCTCCGCGAGAACTTCACCCCCCAGGAGGCGGAGGTGGCCTTAGCCATTCCTACAAATAGAATTCCTTTTGACCCTGTTCCAGTCGGAGAGATCGCACCCCATGTGAAACTCTCCGGAAAAGAATTGGAATCAATGTTGTCAACCTTGGCCCATCGGGGCCTTCTCTACTCTAAAAAGATGAATGACGGGAAGCCGGGTTATGCCCTTCACCAATTTGGCTATGGCTTCCCCCAGACCTTTTTCTGGCGAGGGGTGAATACTCCAAATGCAAAGAAGATGGCAGAGCGAATTCTCAGGTATTCCAAGACTGAACAACTCTATGAAGCCTACGGGAAGACGGAGACGAAAGCCTTCCGCTATCTTCCTGCTTCTCTTTCCATCGAACCCGAACAGCATGCCGTCTTCCCTTTTGAGATGATGGCAGAGGTCATCCAGAGAGTCAGCCTGATTGCCTTGGTCCATTGTCCCTGTCGAGCAACGGCCCATTTGACTGGAAAGAAGCGGTGTGACCACCCCCTTGAGAACTGTATTAAGTACGATGAACTCGCAGAATATCTGATCGAGAAGAAAATCGGAAGAGAGATCACCAGAGAGGAGGCTCTCGATATTATCCGAAAGTCTGAAGAAGCGGGCCTGGTCCATCTCGTCGATAATGCAAGGGAAGGGATCAAGCATACCTGCAACTGCTGTGGCTGCTGTTGCTGGTCGGTGGGAACAATCCGGAAGAAGAGGATTCCAAGGGATGTCCTGATGGCCACCTATTTTTTGAGGGAGACGGATCGAGAGAAATGTAATGGATGCGGACAATGTGTGGAGGTTTGCCCAGTTCAGGTTATTAAAATGGAAGGCGATTTTCCTGTCGTCGATCGAGACTGGTGCATCGGTTGCGGCGTCTGTGCTGTCCCCTGCCCTACCTCAGCCGTCAAACTGGTCAGAAAATCTGACGCCATCCCTCCAAAGGACTTTAAAGAATTGCACCGGGAGATTCTGAGGGAACGAAAACCCG
>CAZFJD010000179.1:0-7313 GCA_964518775.1 uncultured Syntrophaceae bacterium | reverse complement strand
GGTGCCTGGTCTTGAAAATTGACAGAAGATTTTATTGAAGTGTGGAGGGGATGTTAGAACATACGATTGAAAGAGTTTGTTTTGGGGAATGAAGTACAAGTTCTACCATCTCTGGCTACCCAGCCATGCAACATATTCTTTTAAATCTGTCTTAGCCACTGCGTCCACAAGTTTTCCGTCGGCAGTCATCATCTTGATCTCATAGATTCTTGCCATGCTAATATAAATGGCATCGTAAACCGCGATCGTGTATACTATGGTGATATCCATTGCCAACGAGAAAAAACAGTTTTGAGGCTTCTGTCTTTAAGGGCAGCGAAACAACAGCATCTGTAATCTCTTCGACCTCGGGGCGAGTCAGTTTCTTCACGCGCTGCTTTTTCCAGAGGATGTTACCGGCCTCAGAATAAATTAGATCCGGCGCAAGCAACATCATATTCCGCGTCCCCTTCATTGGGGTGGGATTTTGAATTTCGATGTTTAGTAATTTCCAATCCATTTAACCCGAGGGAGATGAGTTTTTGCAGCGTTAAAGAGTTTCTTATCTCCTGTATAGAAACTGCATGCCTCATTTTCTGCTAGTGCGATGTAGGCACAGTCATATGTAGATAGATGATGCTTTCTGGCTATTTTGAAAGTCGTTCCGATGAGATCGTCAAATACCTTCTCTTCGATCCCTAAAGAGGTGAGGTAAGTTAGAACTTTTTGGCCAATTGCCTCGTTGATCCTTCCTCTCTTAATGGCTACGTTAAGCGCACTGAGAATTTCATAGGGAAAGAGCGTAACGGTAATCAATTCGATCTTTCCTTCGACAAAATCTCCAAGAAGGGCAATCGCCGCATCAGGAGCCTCTTCATCCTTGAACTGCCATTTCAGAGCAGCACTTGCATCAATCACCGCTTTCATAAGATTTCGCCCTTTCTCTTCTTGCGATTCGCACCCACTCTGACGTGTCCTCCTTGGTTTTGCTTAGACGGTTTCGAAGTTGGATCATCTGCCGCATGATTTTCGCCTTTCGGATCCTTCTCTGATCTTCCTCAATCACTTTATCAAGGGCTTTATGTAGAACCTCTGTTTCTGTTTTGGCTCCAAAAATCTTTTTTGCCCTTTCGATTTTCTCCTGGTCCAGCCTCATGTGTTTGTATTTAAGCATACTTTCTCTCCTTTCAGTAATGTACATAAATAAGATATCATGTACATACTTGTCTGTCAAGCATTAAATCTTATGTCAGGCCAATTTAGAGATGTTCTGTTATTGGGGAGAGCAGAAGGGGCATTTTGTATAATCAATTTATCTTAGCGTAATTCTGACTCTAAGGCAGCGGCCTCTTTTCGAGCGGCGGAGATTTTCTCGGCCGCCGATTTCTTCTTGAAGGTACTCACTCGATCCGCATCGACATAATCCACGGCTTTTACTTCACAGAAACGAACGCACTGAGGATCTCCGTCACAGAGATCGCACTTAAAAATCTTTCGATCAATGACGTTAAAATTCATCGCACCGAAGGGACAGACCGCCACGCAGGCGCGGCAGCCAATACATTTATTCTGATCCACCATCACCCGGCTCAGTTTCTCATCCCAGGAAATGGCCTTCACCGGGCAAATGATCTTACACGGGGCATCCTGACACTGCTGACAGGACATGGGAATATAGAGCCCTTCTGACTCCCATTTCATAATCTTTATCCGGCTTCGGGCCGCATTTGATACGCCATCGTGGAAAACGGAGCAGATGAGCTCACAAAGCCTGCACCCGGTGCACTTTTCATGATTGATTGCGAGTACTTTAGTCACGGGTTCCATTCACATTCTCCTTTCACAGTAGGGAACGGTTTAAAACCGTTCCCTACCTCATTACAGCAGGTGGGATGGTTCATTTTCCAGGCCAAGCCTCTTTAGGGTTTCTGGCTTCGGAACGCCCTTCTGATCCAGGCCCTTGTATCCGTAGAATTCATCAACCATCTTCTTGAACTTTTCCAGATCGATGACCCTGCCGACGACATCAGGTGCACCCCGTCGGGTGGGCTCATCAAAGTAACGGTGATTGAGCGTATCGCCCCTCATGAGGTCCTCTTTCGTTAAACCCTCGCGGAGGTTAAAGAGCCGCTCCATCATGTTACATCGCTCAGCAATGTCCCAGATTTCCCGGGATGTAAACTCCAGCCCAGTATTGTAGTAAAGCGCTTTTGTCCAATCTTCAAAATTGGGAAGTGTCGCACCCAAGAAGACGGTGTGATACTTACAGATGCCGAGGCAATCGACAGCCATATAACAGTTCTCATGCCAGAAGACCTGCCATGGCTTGCCAATATATTCCGTATGTTCTGAACTCAACGGCCCATCGTAAGGGACCGGGTTACCGTAAATTTTTCTCATCACTTCTTGAGGTAGATGGTACAGGTCAATCGCCGGCCGGCTTCTTAAATGGTCTGAACCGCGAGAAGCTGTTGCAATATTCAGTGCAAGCGCAGGCGTTGCTCGCTCATCAGAGTGAAGGTTGCTCACCCCTTTCACCTGGATCAGGTAGTCAAAAGAATCCTTTCCAATCCTCTCGGAAGCAATGATTCCTCCCTCGGCTAAGGTGTTGCCCAACCAGCCCTGTCTAAAGGCAATACGTTTTACCATCTCCAAGAGCGCCTCATCATTGCCAAACCGCAAATCTAAGCCATCGGTCTCTTTATTGGTGAGGATTCCCAGTTCATAGAGTTCCATCGCCCAGGAGATAAGGCTTCCGGTTTCGAGGTTATCCATTCCCCATTGATCAACCAGATGGTTCCCGGTTAAGAGGGTTTCCATGCTCCGGCAGTCCGGCTCTCCACAAAAAGCACCCTGAGAAGTATACTCTGGACCCTCATCGTAGACTCCCGCATAAGGTCCCGTAGGAATTCTATACTTTGCCCGACAGTGAACCTGACAGCCAAAGCAACCGGCCATATGGTAAGGTCCCATCGTCTCCGTGCAGACTTCATCAATCGCTTCTGGCTCAATTTCATCACAATAGAGCTCTTGGTTATACTGAAAGTTTCTGCATCGCACACCACCCCAAGAGTTGGTGGCTCCCCAGATAAAGGGTGTACCGAGGGTTCCCTGGGTTTGGTTAACCTTCGCGCTTGTGATTTGATCGATAAAGCGTTTGTTATACTCGAGCGCTTCCTTTGGATGGGCGATTCTTATATCCATGGTGCCGCGGGCGGCAACGGCCTTCAGGTTTTTCGAACCCATGACCGCTCCCATTCCAGTTCTTCCACCGGAATTTTTAATTCCGGTCATGACATTGGCAAACCGTACCAGATTTTCACCCGCCGGACCAATGACCATACTCTTAATATCCTCATCGCCCAGTTCTTCCCGAATCGCCCATTGGGTTTCTGTGGTCGTCTTTCCCCAAAGGTGGCGAGCATCACGAATTTCGATTTTGCCATTGTGGATCCAAAGGTAGACCGGCTTTTCTGCTCTACCTTTGATGACCAGATGATGGAAGCCCGCCCAGGCCAACTCAGGAGCAAAGAAACCTCCCATGTTGGCACTCCCAACCATGCCCCCGAGAGGGGATTTCGCCATAACGTGGGTTCTGGCGGTTGCTGATGCCAACGTGGCGGTAAGGATTCCGCCGCTTACTATGAGAGTATTTTTTGGACCAAGGGGATCACACCCTTTCTCTGTGTGATTATAGAGCAAATAGGCATCCAGTCCTCGGCCGCCCAAGAATTTCTTCCGCACATTGAGGGGAATGGGCTTGATTTCAATTTTGCCTGTGGAAAGATCAATATAGGCTATCTTCCTATTTAGGGCCATCTTTCTTCTCCTCCTTCATCTTTCTTGCTAACGCCTCTTCGGCTAATCTTTGGTTAACATCCCAAACCGGACCTCTGATGCGAGGGAAGTTAGCCTTGATCCAGGCCACGCGGAATTCCATACCACAAACAGGGCATTTCACATGGTTCACTCCGGGTTCCGGCTGAAGTCTTCCCATACAACTGGGATTATGGCACCTGAACAGGCCATAGGTACGAGTCTTACGCAGACTCTCAGCTGTTGAAAGTCCTTCTTTCTCGTCTGCCATAACAACCTCCTTTCTTCACAGGTCTCTTCAGCTCATCTGCCACGTTCACAATAGTGAACTTCTATAAGGAACCGTAAATTCGTAAAAATGATAGCATATCACGCAATCTTGTCAAGATTTTTTTGGAATATCGTAAAATCCCTTGACAAAGATTTCTTCGATCTGGTATTTTAAATCGATATAGTTCACTATAATGAACGGATATGAAGAAGGTTACCTATTCAGCCCCATCTGTTAAGAAGGCTTTTAAGATACTGCAACTGATTGCAGACTCGGCGACCAGTCTGGGGGTCAGCGATCTGGCCAGAAGACTCAAGATAGGAAAGAGTACGGTTCACGGGATCACTTCTGCTCTGGAAGAGTTCGGTGTTTTGGTGAGAGACCCCATCCATAAGAAATATGCACTTGGCTATACTCTTCTGGAACTGAGCAGGCGATCCTATTCCAAGATGGGTTTCAGGGATGTGGCGAGAGTCCCAATGGAAAGACTGATGGAGAAGATGGGAGAGACCGTTTTTCTTGGGATCGTGAATGGAGATCACGTGACCATTCTGGATGTGGTGGAGTCTCATAATGAGCTAAAGATCACATCGCCTCCGGGAACAAGGCTTCCCCTGATCGCTGGTGCAACAGGGAAGGTCTTTCTCAGTCAATTTGAGGAAAAAAAAGCTAATGAGATCGTCCAAAAGTTGGGTTTGGTTAGATACACATCAAGGTCAGTGGTCGACCCTAAAGAATTCCTTAGAGAGGTGGCTGAGGTCAGGCGAAAAGGTTATGCGGTCGACGATGAGGAGTATCTCCTCGGTGTAAGAGCCGTCGCTTCAGCCATTCGGACTCTTTCACCTCCTCCAGCTGCGATCTGGTTGGTGGGATTCACTTCAAGCCTTAATGACCAGAAGATGGAAAAGGTGATCGTCGAGATTCGGAAGACAGCCCAAGAGATTAGCCGTGCCATGAACCCTGTCGTCCGATCCAAATAAGGATTGGATTCCCTATAGGTTATTTTCAGAAGTCCTCATCTTTTGGCTCCGGGATGAAGAACCATTTTAGATGAAATGGGAGAAGTACCACACCGTTTGGACCATTATGATCTTCGGCTGGGTAACGAACTATATGGTTCGTTCCAGCCTTTCTCCTCTTCTTATTCCCATACTGCAAGAATTTAAATTGACTTATGCACAGGCTGGAATATTGGCAACAGCCTTCTTTTATGCTTACACCTTCATGCAACTTCCTGCTGGTCATTTGGGTGATCGACTGGGTCGAAAGGTGGTCCTCGTCCTTTGCACGAGCTGGTGGGGTTTGATGTCCCTTCTCACTGGTTTCGCTCGCTCTTTTCTCTCTCTTTTTGTCTTCCGGTTTTTAACGGGAGTTGGGGAAGGCGCTTACTTTAGCAATGACCGACCTATCATCTCTGCTTACACGCCGGAAAGGAAGAGGGGATTAGGGCAAGGGATTTCGTTTATTGGATTGGGTATAGGGATGTTTATTGGTGTCTCACTCGCCGGTTGGATATGCGATCTCTGGGGATGGCGAGCTGTCTTCATTCTCTATGCCTTTCCCTCATTTTTGGCCTCTTTTTTCATTTACTACGTCATCAAAGAACCTCCGAAAGAAGATTTTAAAAAGGTAGGAGAAAGAAGGGTCTCCTATTCACTGGTCTTAAAGAGCAGGGATCTCTGGCTTCTATACTTGGGTGGAATCTCAGGGATCTATGCCCTCTGGGTGGTTGGTACATGGGCTCCAGCGATGTTTAAAGAGCTTGGAGTGAAGACCCTTGCTCAATCTTCTTTCTATTCGAGCCTCTTAGGGATTTCAGCTATTCCGGGTCTTGCCATCACTGGATGGATCAGTGATTGGCTTATAAGAAAAGAAAAGGGGAGGAAGGGCCTCATTGCGATTGAATTCTTCCTCATCTCATTATTTATGTTTTTATTGGGATATGGGTTAAAGGCAGGAATGAATATTTATCTCTTTATCATTTTCTTTTTTATGGCAGGCTTTTTCATCTGGGGCCACTGGGCAGCATTCTATGCCCTTCTCCCAGATATCGTCCCTTATGAAATCCTCGGGACCACCTATGGATTAACGAACACCATCCACTTTTTAGGTTCTTTAATGGCACCTTGGGCGACTGGATTTATCAAAGATATGACTGCTTCGTTTTCCTGGGGACTTTATCTTGCCGCCATCTTCTGTATTTTTGGAGGAGTTCTCATTTTTGCGGTGAGACCTTCATTTAGATTTGGGAGAGAAAGACCAATCTTATAAAATCCCTCTGCGTCCCCCTTTTTGAAAGGGGGATAATCCTTCCTCCCTTTCACCTAAATAGTCCAGCATCATTTTGGCTGTGAGAATGGCTGCAATGGGATTGGCCAGCGCTTTCCGGAAATATCTGGCGCTGAGCCATGGATTCGGAGATCACCTCTGTTCCAATTCCATCCCCTGGGATAACGGCAATTCGATAAGATTTCTTCGTAAGCGAAGATGAAACGAATTATTTTCCCTTGCGATATGAAGCGTGTGTTTCTTGATCAACTGCTCCAGATCTTCCGTTTCGGTTAAAAGCCCAAATAGCGAATCAACGATGGTTATGCTATCCAAGAGATGATGGATAATATCATGACTCGACGATAGTGTATATTTTTTTAGTTGACATACAAACAAATTTTAGTTATTTTTCGTAACCAGTTAATAAAAGAACAAGTCCTAATCACTTAGCATTGACACCAAACATATCGGCTGAGGAAATCCGTCGCAGGAATATCTGCAATTCCCGATTCAACACTCTCGCTCGGAGGATCCAAGGTCCCTATAAATGCGGGCCGATGAACCGGTGGCGATAACCATTACGGCGCTGTATTGGAGTTGTTTGGCGGCGCCTCATTTCAACAAATTACACTCAAAGGAGGAAAGCCATGTCAAAAACAAGATCAGGTTATGTTTTTTCAGTATTGGTTGTGGCGTTTGTCGCTGTCTTCGCTTTTTCGGCAATCGATCCAGCCAATGCGCAACAGCGCAAGCCGATGCGGTTGGCGACCTCCGCGGTAGGCTCGTACGGCTACACGATCGCGGCCATGTTGGCCAAGGTCATCGAGGGAGCACTCGGTGGCGAATACACTGTAACCGTCCAGCCATACACCTCTCCCACCGTTGCCATGAAGGCGGTGATGGACGGCACCGCTGAGATCTCCTACACGGCAGACATCGGCATGGGCGAGTTTCATCAGCGCGTCGGCGGGTTCAA
>CAZFJD010000178.1:0-7336 GCA_964518775.1 uncultured Syntrophaceae bacterium | reverse complement strand
AGTTGGGTGTGTTGGCAAAGCTTTACAGCGGAACCTTCTAACGTCTTACTACTCCATTGCAACCACATTACAGGAGTCACCCTAAGTGATATCGCATGTTACCCATAAAACATAATAAAGAACCGCTTGGTAAACCCCGTTAGGAAGGACATAGATTTAACCTCGTATTCAATAATGAACATTTTCATATCTCCGCCATAAATAGTGAGCTTTCCAACGGGGTAAAGGTTTGGAAGCACACCCAACTGCCCTTTCATCACAACATCGGGGTCAATCCCTGGTAATTGTCTTCAAGATATCCCCTTTGGCATCCCGGATCGCAACCTGTAAGGGCATCTGTCCAGGCAGAGAATGGGTTGCGCAACTGAGGCATGGATCATAAGCACGAAAAGCCATTTCTATTCTATTGAGCAGGCCTTCTGTTACAATGGTCCCTGCTTTGATGAGGCCTCGAGCAGCCTTCCTAATGGACATACAGATGGGTGCATTGTTATTTGTGGTTCCGACGATGAGATTCACCTTCGTCACCATCCCTTTTTCATCGGTCTTGTAATGGTGATACAAGGTTCCCCTGGGTGCCTCCACCACTCCAACCCCTTCCTCAGGAATCTTAGTTGGAATTACCCTCACTTTCGGGTCGGTGATCTCGACATCCTGAACCAGTTCCAACTGCCTTTCTGCTGCATAGAGAAGTTCAACCAGTCTGGCCCAATGGGTGGCCAGAGTGGCATGAACAGGTCTTCCTCCTAAGGTATCAAAGTATTTCTCATAGGCTTCCTGGGCCAGAAGGGTGGTCATCCCATCGGCCACATTGAGCCGGGCTAAGGGAGCGGCCCGATAGACTCCGCTATGCTTACCCTCCACAAATCCCTTCCACCCGATCTTTTTAAGAAAGGGGAACTTCAAATAGGACCAAGGCTCCACATGTTCACCGACATGTTTAAGGTAGTCCGAAGGTTTGAACTTGACAATCTCTTTGGCTTTGGGATCTACAACTCTGATCATACCATCATAAAAGTTGACCTTATTGTTCCGATCTACCAGCCCCATGTAGTGAGTCACCATCTGGTAAGAATCGCTCAGAATGAGGTCCACATAGACCTTGTTTTTCAAGACCACATCTTCAAAGAGCTTGAGTCCAAATTTTGCAAATTCCAGATTGACCTTGGCCATTTCCAATATTTTTTTCCGTTCCTCCTCATTGATGCCTTTGCTCACTCCTCCGGGCAGACACCAAACCAGATGGGTTGAGCGTCCTGCAATCATAATCTGAATATTCTGGGAATAAGCCCTGTTCTTGATGACCTCTTTTCCAATCTCCAGGCCCACCTTATTGATCAGGCCAAGGATATTCCTTTCGGCTGGCTTTGCATCAGGACCCAACACGAAATCGGGCGCAGCCAGGGCGTAAAAATGAAGGGTGTGGCTATGAACGTAATGGGCCGCGTAGAAAAGCTCCCGGAGTTTTTTTGCTGCCTTAGGGGGATCAACCTTGTAAACGGCGTCAATGGCCTTACCCGAGGCCAGGTGATGGGCCGCAGGTCAAACCCCACAGATCCTTGGAACGATCCGGGGAAGTTCCTCCACAGGTCTTCCCACACAGAAGACTTCAAATCCTCTCAACTCAGGAACCTGAAAGTAAGCATTTTCAACATCCCCCTGGTCGTTCAAAAAAATTTCGATCTTTCCGTGTCCTTCCAATCGGGTGATCGGATCGATGGATATCTTCTTCATGGAAACCTCTTCTTCCTCAATGCCGAAGCGGGCAAGCCAAATCGATAAAATATACCTAAGGGATCAACCATTCCATCGATGATCTGTTTGATCTTCTTAGGATCTTGTGAATCGATGATGGAACTGATAGCGCTTAATATCTTAGCCCCTTGGTCTGTGACGTCAGGCGGAGGTCCATAGCATCCCCGGCAGGGCATGTTAGACCGAATGCAACGAGGTGGGTCGCTACAACCGCCCCGGGTTGCCGGGCCGAGACAGATGAGTCCCTGTTCTAAAAAGCAGCGTTCCAAGTCGAAAAAAATTTCTTGAGGACGATAAAAGGCCTTCACCTTTTTCTCCTCCCTCTTCCTTGGACATGTATCACAAAGGGCCTTATCTAATGCCCCTACCACAGACCCTTTGACAGGCAAATTCCCTGTGACAATGGCCTGAACTACTTCCCAGATGCGGGCCGGCTCTGGAGGACAACCGGGCACATAGTAGTCGACCTCCACCACCTGATTTAAGGCCATAACCGTATCATAAAATTTGGGCAATTCCAGTTCCCCCTCACGGACCGACGTGATCTCTTGGGGATAGACCTCTTTTGAAGAAACGGTTGAAGGAGATCTATGGTAAACGAAATCCAAAATCTCCTGTTTCTTCTTCTCATTGGCAAGCCCTGGGATTCCACCTAATTGGGCACAGGCCCCAAAGGCTACCATGACCTTCGATTTCTTGCGTAACAGGTGGGCAACATGCTCATTCTCACTATTCCGAACAGCTCCATTGAACAGACAAACATCGATGTGCTGATCTGGCATCTCTTCTACATCGTGGTACTTGAAATCCATGGCAACAGGCCAAAAGAGGATATCGGCTGCGGCTGCAATATCCAATATTTTTTCATGGGTATCCACCACAGCCACATCGCAACCTCCACAGGCCGCACCCCAATAAAGGGCAAACTTCAATTTTCCCATAACCTTTTCCTTCCAATCCTCAGGAAAACTGCCTCATTGGGCCTAACTTTCGGAGCTCATCTGTCCATCTGCCTACGAGGTTAGCGAAACGCTTTCCTTCAGCGACAGAGACCCACTCCAGTCTTAGCCTTTCCCTTTCTACACCAAACTGCTCCAATGTCTTTTGAAGGAGGTGATAACGCTTCAAGGCATTGTAGTTGCCATTTCGATAGTGACAATTTCCCAAATGACATCCTAAAATCAGAACTCCATCAGCCCCTCTTTTAAAAGCCTCAATGATCACCTCTGGATCCACAGAACCCGAACACATCACCCGCATGAGCCGAAGATTTGAGGGGTAGGAAGCTTCCTCCACCCCTGCTGAATCTATCCCTATCTGGGAACTCCAGTTGCAATAAAATCCAATAATCCTTGGTTCAAAATGCTTCATGGATCAGCCCCTTCCTTAACCCTTTAGGTCGATGGACTGAGATAGGCATCGACCATGGTCATCATTTGCTCTTTCTTAAACCCCTTGAGTTGCGCTGCACCCGTTGGGCACGCACTGCAACACGTGCCGCAACCTTTACAGAGGATTTCATTTACTTTTGCTAGCCCTTTTTCATCCACCACAGCGATCGCGCCATAAGGACAGAGGGCCTCACAAACCTTGCAACCGCAGCACACCGATTCCTTTACTGTGGAAATAATCCCTTCGGTAAAAAAGGATTCTCGAGCTAAAAGGGTCATCGCCCTTGAAGCTGCGGCCTTACCCTGATAGATGCTCTCTACAATTGAGACAGGGCTACGGGCCATCCCAGCCACAAAGATGCCTTCTTGTATGAAATCGACTGTGCTTAATTTCTCATAGGCCTCCTTAAAGAACCCATCCTCGTTTAACGGAACACGAAATAGCTTGGCAAGGATAGAGTTATCCTCTGGTGGAAGGACAGCTGTTGACAACACCAAAAGGTCTGTATCAATTTCAAGAGTCTCTCCGAGGATGAAGTCTTGAACCACCACTTTCAAGGTATCACCAACGACCTTCACCTCTGGCATCTTCTCTAAGTCATAGCGGATGAAGATGACCCCCTTTTCTCTTGCTTCCTGGTAGTAGGATTCTCGAAAGCCATAGGTTCTCATATCTCGATATAAGATGTAGACATTCATCTTCGGATTCAACGTCTTAAGGCTGATGGCATTCTTTACTGATTTGGCGCAGCAAAGTCTGCTGCAGTAAGGTCTCACATCGTTTCGCGATCCCACACATTGAATCATCACAACGGTCTTGCTTTCTGCTACCCTTTTGCTGACCCGATCGATCTCTTCCTCCAGTTCAACGGAGATGAGAACTCGAGCGTCTTGGCCATAGAGATATTCGTCGGGTTTATACTCCCGGCCTCCTGCAGCGATGATGGTGATCCCATGTCTGATCTCTTCTTCCCCTGAAGAGGTTTTGATCTTGGTTGTGTAATCTCCGATACGACCATGATGCTCTATGAATGGAGTACTCATATAGACGTGGATTTTCGGATTTCTCTTAACCTTTCCAATAAGATCTGAAAGGTAGGCCTGGACATCCCCTCCTTCCAATGTATGTTGAATCTTCAGGGCATGACCTCCCAATTTGGAAGTCTTCTCCACTAAGTGCACGCCAAACCCTTTATTGGCAAGGCTGACCGCACTCACCATCCCTGTAATCCCCCCACCCACGACCAGGGCTGAAGGGTTCATGCTCATGGGAAGTCGGTGCAAGGGTTCTAAAAACCTGGCCTTGGCAACTCCCATCTTAATCAAATCCTTTGCCTTCAGTGTGGCTTTTTCTGGATCATCATGATGGACACGGGCACAGTGGTCTCTGAGGTTGATCATCTCCAGGAGATAGGGATTTAAACCTGCCTCCTGAAGGGTTTCCTGAAAGAGTGAGCCATGGGTGGAAAAAGAGCAGGATCCAATCACTACCCTGTTTAGCCCATATTTCTTGATGGCCTTTTTGATCTCCTTCCGCCCTTTCTGTGAACAGGTATATATCTTTTGATCGCAAAAAGTCACGCTTGGAAGAGCACTTGAGAACTTGGTCAAAGAAGCGAGGTCAATACTTTTTCCGATAATATCCCCACATTGACAGAGAAAAACTCCGATCTTCGGTGTTTCTCCGGATACATCCCTCTCAGATGGATAACTCTTTTGGGGAACATTTCCAAATCGATCCCTCGCTAAAATACTTAAAGTATCTGCCACAGCCCCACTCGCCTGCATGACCGATTCAGTGATATCATTGGGACCCCCAAAAGTACCACAGACGAAGAAACCCTCCCTTGAGGTCTCCAACGGCGAAAATGGAGATGCCCAGCAGAATCCATAGGGATTAAGCTCCATACCGAAATCTCGACTCAATTTCTTAGCAGCGGCCGCGCATTCCAGCCCGATGGAAAGGGCTACCATGTCGAATTCAGCGGTTTTTACTCCACCTCTCTCATCGGTATAAGTGACCACAAGGCCCTTTCCGTCCACTCTTTCCTCGATTTTGGATACACCGCTGCGAATATATTTTATACCCAACTGTTCCTTAGCTCGGTGGAGATAACGCTCCGAATCTTTACCATAAGGCCTTTGATCCATAAAGAATATGGTCGGTTCAAGATCCTTGACATATTCTTTCACGACGATAGATTCCTTAAGGGCAAAAGAACAACAGGCCGCAGAACACCAAGGGTTCCCGATCTTAGGATCCCTCGACCCAACGCACTGAATAAAGGCGATGCGGCGAGGTATTCTTCCATCGGAAGGACAAAAGAGGCCTATCCGTTCATGAATCATCTTCTCCAGCTCGACAGCTGTGATGACGTCTTTATATTTTCCATAGCCATATTCAGGTAATGCGATCGGATCAAAGAGTTTAAACCCTATGGCCATCACTACGCCTGCGACATCAACCTTGATCTCCTCAGGATCGGACTTGTTGGGGACAGGATATAATGGAAGCTTGTCACAAATTGGGCAGCCGCGTTCATTGATTTCAGGAAGACGTCGAATCGTGGCAATGAAGTGGCCAGCTTCTCCTTCAACCTTGATGACTTCCCCATGCCGGAAGAGAGTTATTTGGGGATGGGTGATGACCTGGAGAGTCTTTTCGCTCACTTGACACAACATACATCGATTGCACTCCTCCACCCCCTTACAGCAGTTGTCCGCAACCGCGCCCATCAAATTACCTTTTCTCTCTATGAGATAAACCTGGTATCCCGATTCGGCCAGATCCAGAGAAGCCTGAATCCCGGCAACTCCAGCTCCAATCACCAATACAGAACCTATTTCCCCTTTCATGGTGCTCAATTTCCTCTCTATTCAATACATGAGATGGCCTATGCCATCTCTTTAGCAATTCGGCTAAGCAATTCCCCTGGGTTGATAGAGAAGGACTTTCCCCTCTTTCCTACAATGGATGTCATCAATCGAAATCTTACCTTTTGAGAGAATCGATCCAGTTCCCTTGCCTTTTGCAGAAAAGAAGGATCAACATACCCCTCCTTCACCGCCATATCCCTCAACACTCGTATGATATCAGTAAATTTCACATCTTGAGGGCAATGTCCGCTGCAAGTAAAACATTGGGTACAATACCAAACGAAGTCAGAGGAGAGCACCCTTTCCTTCATCCCCATAAGGACCATTCGAATGATTTTCCTCGGGTCGAATTTATTGGAAATCTCGCTTACTGGACATCCTGCAGTACAAACCCCGCAGGCGAAGCAGACCTTCAGTTTTTCCCCCCCGGGTTGACTCGCTACCTCATACTTAAACTTGGGATCTAACTCTGAAGATCGGATGACTTTTTTCCTTCCCTTTGCTTTTCTTTCGACTTTGGCCAATCTTCCCACCTCCTCAAATTCCTCAAAATAGCCTTGTGAAAAATTTAATTAAACGCCTCATTCCTAAATCAACCACCTCTTTTTGTCAAGGAAAAAATAAAAAATCATTATTGACAATCATCGATTAGATCACATATCTTATCTTAACTTTCAAAATGTACTCCATCAAGAGGCCAAGATGCGATTCGGATTCCATATCTCCATTGCTGGAGGTTTTTCAAAGGTAGCCGCAAGGGCTAGGGTTCGGGGCTGCAAGACGATTCAGCTCTTCTCAAGAAACCCGAGGGGATGGAAATACGACCCAATGGATGAGAAGGAAGTGGAAGGATTCCGGGCATCCATCCAGTCATCCGGTCTCTTTCCCGTCTTCCTCCACCTGCCTTATCTTCCAAATATTGCTTCCTTAGAATCAAAATTCTACAAACGGTCAATCGATTCAATCGCCATAGACTTGAAAAGAGCAGAGCAACTTGGAGCCCAATACCTGATCATCCATATCGGACATCGATTGGAGTCTTCTGAAGATGAAGCGATTGAGGCCGTCTCTCGAGGGATCAATCAGGCCTTTGAAAGGGTAAAGAATCCGGTCATCCTCTTACTGGAAAATACGGCTGGTCAGGGAACTGAGATCGGCTATAGTTTTGAACAAATCAGGAAAATCATGGCTGGGGTTCATGAAAAGGAGAGGATGGCCGTTTGTCTCGATACAGCACACTCTTTTGAGGCAGGATACGATCTCTCTAATAAAGATGGAATTGAGAGGACGCTCGAATCCTTTGATCAAACGAT
>CAZFJD010000177.1:0-7374 GCA_964518775.1 uncultured Syntrophaceae bacterium | reverse complement strand
AGTTCCATATCTCCTCCAAAAAGATAATGTCAAATGCCAAAGTTCAAATGCCAAATTAAATCCAAAGTTCAAATATCAAAATTTTTTAAATTTGGAATTTGACATTCATTTGATATTTGGATTTTGACATTTGAAATTTTACCCATAGTATTTTTTGATTTCCTCCAATACTTCTTCTGGAGAAGGGAGGGAACCTGGCGGTCTTCCATAAAAATAGACTTGGGCATCCCTAGCCACCGAAAGCTTTACATCTTCCACCATCTGGCCTGTATTCAGTTCAACGGTCAAAAATCGTTTAACCCTCTGTGACAGATCATAAAGAGCCTTCTCCGGGAAAGGGAAGAGCGTAATGGGTCGGAAGAGACCAACCTTCATCCCTTCCTCCCTCGCCAGCTCAACAGAGGTTCTTGACACCCTCGCCATACTTCCAAAGGCAGCGATCACAAGCTGAGCATCTTCGACCCGAAAAGCTTCATAACGAACCTCCTCCTTCTTCATCTGTTCATATTTCTGATGAAGTTTCCAATTGTGCTCCGAAAGTTCACCGTCCTGGAGATAGAGTGATTTAAGTCGGTTTGGCTTTCTCCCTTTTGCTCCTGTCAAGGCCCAATCCTTTGGTGGAAGGGCCATAGCGCCAGGGTTTTTTCGAAGAAGAGGTTCTTTCATCTGCCCGATGAGGGCATCTCCCAAAATCATCGCAGGGTTTCGGTATTTGTCAGAAAGGTCAAGGGCAAGAAAGGTGAGGTCATACATTTCTTGAACCGTTGACGGCGCAAGGACGATCATCCGATAATCTCCATGGCCTCCACCCCGGGTGGCCTGAAAATAATCACCCTGAGACGGTGAAATTCCGCCAAGCCCTGGTCCGCTTCTCGAAATATTAACGATCAATCCAGGAAGTTCACTTCCTGCCATATAGGAAATTCCTTCTTGCATCAGGGAGATCCCAGGACTGGAGGAGGAGGTCATGGCCCTCTTTCCGGTGGCCGAAGCCCCTAGAAGGAGATTGATGGAGGCGATTTCACTCTCTGCCTGAATAAACTCACCGCCCAGAGGAGGGAGGTGCTTAGAAAGGAACTCCGGGATATCGTTCTGAGGGGTGATGGGGTAACCAAAGTAGAGGAGGCAACCCGCATCTATCGCAGCCATGGCAAGGGCTTCATTTCCTTTGACCAATATTTTTTCTGAATTTTGCTCTCCCACTCTACCTCCATACCCGAATGGCTACATCCGGACAGATCTCTCCGCAGACGGCGCAACCTGTGCATCCCCCGTTCTCATCCCAACAGACGAAGAAATATCCTTGGCGATTGATTTCGTCTCCCATACGAAGCAATTCTTTTGGACAGGAGATGGTACAAAGCCCGCATCCCTTACATCTCTCTCGATCAATCTCTACCTTAGCCATCACTCATCTAAAAATGAAATGTCAAATGTCAAAGTTCAAATGCCAAATTAAATCCAACGTTCAAATTTTAAAAAGTTCTTTAGTTTTGAAATTTGACATTCATTTGACATTTGGATTTTGGCATTTGGATTTATACTAATTACTCAGATTGCTTTCACTTCCCTGAAGTGTTGAATCTCTTCCTCCGAATAGCCTATTTCTTTTAGTACCTCAATCGTATGCTCTCCTCGTAAGGGGGGAGGCGTACGAATCTCAAAATTGAATTGAGGTGATTTAATGGGATTTCCAACTTGTCGGATCTTTCCCTCCACAGGATGGTCGAACTCCTTCAGCATCTCCCGATGGAGAACCTGGGGATGCTGAAAGACCTCTTCAAAAGTTAAGATGGGTTCACAGCATGCATCCGAATTCTTGAAAAAGTCAACCCACTCCTTCTGTGTTTTCGTCTTAAAAAGCTCTTTGACCTCTTCGATCGCACGAACCTGTTCTTCTCCTTCTACGAATTGTTTTCGAACAAGATCTCTGCGTCCGATCGCCTCACAGAAATTCTTCCAGAATTTCTGCTCCAGCGAACCCAGAGACATGTATCTTCCGTCCTTGGTTGGGTAGACCTGATAACAAGCATATCTTCCTGTGAGTAGCATGTCCCCTCGTTTTGGAACTTCTCTATCAAAGAGATACTTCCCTGCATGCATCGAAAGCCATGAGATGACGCCGTCCAACATAGAGACATCTAAATATTGTCCTTCGCCCGTTTTCTGGCGTTGAATGATCGCAGCGAGGATGGCGATGGCTGCCATCATCCCTCCTGCTCCGATGTCTGCGATCTGGACTGCGGGGGGTATCGGAGGACTATTTTTCATCCCGGTCAACTCAAGGATTCCTCCGAGGCCTATGTAGTTGATATCGTGCCCTGACCTTTCTCGATAAGGTCCATCCTGACCATATCCTGAAAGGGCACAGAGGATCATGCGAGGGTTTCTCTTTTTCAGCTGCTGGTAGCCGATGCCAAGACGATCCATCACCCCGGGTCTGAAACTTTCCAAAACGACATCATAGGATTCGATCAATTGATAAAAAATTTTCTTTCCTTCCTCTGTCTTGAGGTTCAATGTCATACTCTTCTTGTTCCGATTCACCGAGAGAAAAAGCACGCTGTCTTTTTTCCGGACAGGACCCATCTGCCGCATATAATCGCCTTGTTCAGGGTCTTCGATCTTTAATACTTCCATACCCAAGTCAGCTAAAAGAAGGGTGCAGTAAGGTCCGGGCAGAAGCCTTGAAAGATCGACCATTTTTAATCCAGTTAAAGGCCCCACGCTTCACTCCTGTTTGGCGATAAGTTTAATAACACAATCATCTTGAAAATAAAAGGCTTCGGCCTTTTTACCCCGTTAGAAAGCCCCAGCATTCATGCTGGGGATGGTAGAAATAGAAAACATCAGCTCCTTATTGACGACAGGGTCAAAGCCCTGCCCTTTCTAACGGGGTTTATTAAAGTTGTCAGTTTTCTCTATGCCGTCTGCTCTTAGCGTTCTTAAGAGAGGGAATGGCAATGCCTCACTGACGCGTGGGTGAAAGATTATAATAGGGCAGGAATATCTCCGAAAATCTTATCAAGCGGGTGATCTAAGATTCTTGTTGGCAAAGGTAACTTCCCTCGTTCGAGCATGATCCCCGCAGTGTCCATGGTATTCTTATAGTTGAGGGGCATGATAAGGTTTCCGCCATAAGATTTTCTCCGACATCCCTGCCCTATTCTGAGAAGTTTCTCCTGAAGAGTGACAAGGTGTGAAAAAATTGCTTTAAGTTTGGAAGGCGGGGAGGGATATCGAAAAAGTTTTACAGCGGTACCTTCTTACGTTAACTTCTCACGATGAAAAACTTTAATGATCGTTGATACTTGCACGGGCTTGTTACCTTTGCCTTCCAAACGACCGCATTTGTAAAACTTTGGAGATATTCCTGCCCGTCCTGAAGTCCCAATTTTTTCACCTTTTCTGAGGCATTACACGGAATGGCAAATTATTCTTGACGGAAGATTTGAGGAATGATATTCAATGAACGTCAATCTGCAAAAATTGATCAAAGGGGGAGATTCTATTATGAAGAAAGCTGGGGAAAAAACCTCGAAGAAGCGTGCAAAGAAGGTTTCGAAAAAGATCCAAAGGAAGCCTTTGAAAAAATCGGCAAAGAAGGTTTTAAAAAAGCCCTTAAAGAAAGTTATGAAAAAGCCTGTGAAAAAGCCTTCGAAAAAGCCATCCGTAAAAGTTCTAAAAAAGCCCCCCAAGAAGCCTTCAAGTAAACCTGTTGCAAAACTTCTAAAGAAGCCTCTATGGATACCATCTAAGGATCAAGTTAAGAATGCCAACATGACGCGATTCATAGAGTTTGTTAATCGGAGATACGGCAAAAATTTTATGTCCTATAATGATTTATATCAGTGGTCCATCGACAGAATCCCGGACTTCTGGGCAGCCATGTGGGACTTCGCGGAAATAAAAGCCTCAAGGAAGTACGACCTGGTGGTCGATGACTTAAAAAAGTTTCCGGGAGCAAGGTGGTTTCCAGGAGCGAGGCTCAATTTTGCGGAGAATCTTCTGCGGTACCGAGATGACAAATTGGCTTTTATATTCAGGGGAGAAACACAGAAATCTGCCAAGATGACCTATCGAGAGCTATATGCCACAGTGGCTCGGCTGGGAAAATCGTTGCGCGAAATTGGAGTTGTTTCAGGAGACCGGGTAGCAGGCTACATGCCAAACCTCATGGAGACAGCCATTGCGATGCTGGCTGCGACCAGCGTCGGGGCCACGTGGTCCTCTTGTGCCACGGACATCGGAGCTCAGGCTGCATTGGATCGACTCGGTCAAATTGAACCAAAGGTCTTATTTACAGTGGATGGCTATTTTTACAAAGGTAAGATTTTCAGTACCGTGGGAAATGCCGCGGAAGTTGCGAAGGCCATACCGTCCTTGAAGAAGGTCGTTGTTGTCTCCTATACGGGAAGTAAGCCCGATCTTCAGAGTGTTCCTCATGCTGTCCATTATGAAGACTTCTTGGCTAAAGAAGAGGGGCCTGCCTTTGAGTTTGAACAGTTACCTTTTGACCATCCTGTGTTCATCATGTTTTCCTCCGGGACAACCGGCAAACCTAAATGCATGGTGCAAGGGGCGGGTAACATCCTGATTCACCACTTAAAAGAACTCATCTTGCATACTGATCTTAAACGTGAGGATAAGATCTTTTACATCACTACCTGTAGCTGGATGATGTGGAACTGGTTGCTCAGCTCCCTGGGTGTCGGAGCAACGATCGTCTTGTACGACGGCAACCCGAACTATCCTGATGCTGGGGCGATGTGGAAATTGGTGCAGGATGAAAAGATTACCGTCTTTGGCCTCAGTGCCAGCTATGTTAACTATCTCCGAAGCGAGGGGATTCAGCCCGGAAAGATTTACGACCTATCCTCCCTTAGAGAGATTTCTCAAACCGGCTCTGTTCTCTCAGCCGAAGGTTTCGAGTGGGCCTACCAGGCAATCAAGAAGGATCTCCATTTCAATTCCATCTCCGGTGGCACGGATATCAATGGTTGTTTTGCCATCGGTAGCCCCATACAACCTGTCTACGCTGGGGAGCTCCAGGGCCCTGCGCTGGCCATGAGGGTGAAGGCCTATGACGAGAATGGGAAGCCCATATGGGATCAGCAGGGAGAGCTGGTATGCGAAGCGCCTGCTCCACCCATGCCCATCTATTTCTGGAACGATCCCAATGGAGAAAAGTATAAGAGCGCCTACTTTGAACATTATCCCAATGTTTGGCGCCATGGCGACTACATTGTCATGCACAGTGATACGGGAGGCATCACTTTCTACGGCCGTTCCGATGCCGTTCTAAAGCCTTCCGGGGTCCGGATCGGCACTGCTGAGATTTATAACGTCGTGGAGAAGATGGAAGGGATTGCCGACAGCTTAGCCATTGGACAAAATTGGGAGGGAGACCAGCGTGTCATCCTCTTCGTGAAACTTGCTTCAGGGGTGAGTTTGACAGAGGAGTTAAAGGACAAGATCAGAAAGACGCTGCGAGAAAAGGCCTCTCCCCGCCATGTGCCGGCGATCGTCATGGAGATGCCCGAGGCGCCCTACACCATGAATATGAAGAAGGTGGAGAGTGCGGTCACAAACATCATTCACGGGAGACCGGTTCTGAACCGGGATGCGTTAATGAACCCGCAGGTTCTCGATTACTTTGAAAAGATCCTCCCGGAACTTCAAAAATGAAAAAGGGTTCGAGGGGTCAAGTGGTCAAGGGGTCTAGTGAAGACCTTAAAAATAGAACCTTGAACCTTAGAACCCTTGAATCCTTGAACCCTTTCTTATGAAACTAACACGTAAAGAGTTTGAGGAGGTGGTGGTTTCGGCACTGAAGGGACTTCCAAAGTTTTTCAAGAGGAAGATGAGGAATGTCGATGTGGTGATCGAGAATCGAGCGTCACGTCGCCTCCTTTCCGAAATGGGACTTGAATCCCCCTCTGAATTATTGGGACTTTACCAAGGCGTCCCTTTAGATCATAGGGGGTTTTACTATGGGAACGTCCTTCCGGATAAGATTACACTCTTTAAACTTCCCATCGAATCGATCTGTAAAACAAAAGAAGAGATTGAAGAGAAGGTCAGAGAAGTAGTGATCCATGAGGTGGGTCATTATTTTGGATTGGACGATAAGAGGTTAAGGGAGCTGGAGGAGGGAAAATAATAATTACATAAAAAAACGAGTTCTTCATAGGGTCAGGGTAACGATGCCCGTATCGTTCATAGATGGCTACGGTAGTCGTCTTTTAATTCTTTGCACGTAACCCTTACCGGTAACCGAAACAGGCTTCCTAACCCTTACCCAAAAACCACAGGCTTATTTATGTCCTTTATCAAATTCTTGGGCACGGCAGGTGCCAGATTCGTAGTGACCAAGCAACTTCGAGCCTCCGGAGGAGTATGGCTCTCGGTCGGCAAGACCAATCTCTATATCGACCCCGGGCCGGGAGCCCTGGTTCGGTGTCTGAATAGTAAACCGAGATTAGAACCCTCCATATTGGACGGCATTCTTCTCACGCACAAACACTTGGACCATTCTGGTGATATCAACGTCATGATTGAGGCCATGACCGACGGAGGTTTTAAAAAGAAGGGAGTCCTGTTTGCTCCTCGAGATGCCCTTGAGGAAGATCCGGTCATCTTAAAATATGTGAGAAGCTATGTTGAGAAAGTCGAGGTATTGAAAGAGAATTCTGAATATCGGCTCGGAGAAATTCGGTTCTCGACCGCTCAAAAACATCAACATCGAGTAGAGACCTACGGATTCAACTTTAAAATATTGCCCCATACGTTTTCTTTGATTACCGATACGAAGTTTTTCCCAGAACTTCTAAATCTCTATCGAGGGGAAATCTTCATCATTCACGTGGTCCGGCTCAAGCCTGTCGGTGATGATCCAATCGACCATCTCTCTATCGAAGATGTGAAGGCCATCATCAAGAAGGCAAAACCGAAATTGACCATATTGACGCACTTTGGGATGACAATGATCAAGGCGAAGCCTTGGATCGTTGCTGCTGAATTGGAAAAAGAGGTGGGGTTGAAAGTGATTGCTGCGAGCGATGGAATGAAATTAGATTTGGAGGAGGTTTGATAATGGGGAAATGAACAGCTTAAAGGCAAGATTTGGAGAATCGGGCTGATGGGGGAAACTTGCAAAATCCAGAATATCCACTCCCTGACGGGAGCCTTGAGGGATATTGTCATTTAATTGCAGATTGGCGATTTCAGATTTAAATCTGATTAACAGACGATCTTGATTCTTCAAGGCTTCGACCTACTTAGAAGCGTGAATCGGATTCAAAATCGTTGTGGAAAAGTCTTTGGATTCGACTCCAGGGGATTCGATTTTCTCCTTTTCATAAAAGCTTTCTA
>CAZFJD010000176.1:0-7380 GCA_964518775.1 uncultured Syntrophaceae bacterium | reverse complement strand
CGAGGAGCGATGTGGGCCATAGCCCTGAGCTAAGCGAAGGGGACGTGGCAATCTCATTCTTAACCTATGATCTTCATCGGAACAAGTGGCTACAATTATCCCCATTGGTGGAATGGGGTCTTCTTCCCCTCTGATCTTCCTCAGAGAAAGTGGCTCGAATTCTATGCCGAACATTTCGACACGGTGGAGCTGAACGTTTCATTCTATCGCCTTCCGAAGAAAGAGGTTTTTGAAGGCTGGTACAAACGGACGCCGAAGAGATTTTCCTTCGCCGTCAAGGGAAGTCGATTCATCACCCATATCAAGCGCCTGAACGACTGTAGAGAACCCCTTACCCTTCTTTTGGATCATGCATCGCCATTGAAAGAGAAATTGGGAGCAGTGCTTTGGCAACTTCCTCCGCGATTCAAATTTCAGAAGGAGAGACTGGAGCAATTCTGTGTTCTTCTCTCCACGCTCCCCCGTTCGAAACACCTCCGTCATGTCTTCGAGTTCAGGGATGAATCATGGTTCTGCGACGAGGCTTTTCGGATATTAGAAGAGTTCAATTTTGCCTTATGTATTGCCCATGGCTCAGGCCTTCCTTTTATGGAGACTTTGACATCAGATTTCACTTACCTCCGTCTTCATGGAGGTGAGGTTCTCTATGGTTCAAATTATTCAGATAAAGAATTGAAGCAATGGGCTGAAAAGATCATCGACTGGAGGGAGAAAGGTAGAATTGTCTTTGTCTACTTTAATAATGATGCCTATGGCTTTGCTATCAAGAATGCCCTCGCTTTGAAAAAATTCGTTTCTTCTCATTTATCCCGCCCGTCAGTTTAAGATCGATCGAGATTCTCAATCCTCCCTTCCCCGCTCCGCGGCAGGTCTTGAACCGTTTTAGACCAAAGAAAAGAAATCTGAACGGTTTTTTGAGGATTGCACATAAAAATAGGCAACTGTCAAAAAAATAGGCAATTTGAAGCTCAAAAAGTAATGGTCTATTTTTAGATTTCCCTTTATTTTCAATGGATTATAAAAAAAGACTACTGGCACGCTTTTTGCGAAAGTATTGGAATTGGGAAAATAATTCTTCTGGAGGACCAATGAAAAAAGAGAAGCTCGACGTGGCAGAATTTAACGAAATCAGAATTCTCACCACAGGATACACCCGGCCGGGAGCTCAAAGTGCCGAGAGCGAGGTGAACAGGCTCCTGAAAGAAGGATGGGTGCTCATCGAATCCTATACTACCTGTTATAGCAATACACCTCCTCTCTCCTCCCAGCAAGAGGTACACTTTGTTTTAGGCAAAAAAGAGAAAAAAGAGGTGGTTCATCACGACCAGGCAGTCAACGCCTTGAAAGCTTAGTGGAGGTAGAGCCTTTCTGCCAATTGTCTTCCAGTAACCGTCTTAAAGACCTTTTTAATCACGTTTTCAAGCCGCTCTCGATCTTTTGAAATCCCTTCTTCCTCGATATTGACCAGCCAGTCTGCCTCATAGAGGATCTGAAAGTTAAGGCTCTCTTTCTCTCTCGGGCTATGGTGATGACCGACGATGTCACAGATCTCATCAATCACCCCTCTTTGGATCCTTAATTTTTCCAAAATTTCCCTTGCGATCGCTGGTCCTTCCAGTTCCTGGAAATGGCCAGAGGTGCTCCCGTATTTCCTCTGCGCCTCGTGGATTCCGATATCATGAAGATAGGCAGCGCCGAGAACGACGAGGGGGTGGCCACCTTCTATCTTTAAAATCTCCTCTGCATATTGGGCCACCTTGAGGGCATGGTTGACACGTTTTATATCAGTGCCAAAATATTTTTTCATTTCCGAAGAAATCCTCTCCCTCAACCGACTATTCTTTTCTTCTTTCTGCTTCACTTTCATCTCCTCTGGCAGTCCTTCGATGCAGCTGTCCCCATAGGAACACCACTCAGCGCAGCCGAAATTGATCTTTGGATTGACCATTTCATGACCACACCGGCACTTTCTCTTTACGTCAAACTTAAAAAACTCAACCCTGAACCCACATTTCGGACAGGGAATTTCAAAAACGTCATCGGGCTTCCAGAACATCGGATCTTGACCAGGACATCTCATTTTCCTCTATCCTCCTCTCTCTGCTTCATTCTTAAATACCATGTAACCATTTGGTGAACAAAATGCCTTGACTTATGTCAACCCTTCGACTCCCCGGCCTGAAGGCCTGGGCTTGCCTTCGGCCCGAGCTCAGGCCGAGGGCTCAAGGTTGACCCTGAGCGGCGCTTCTTTACCCCGTCTTAAAAGGCGGGGCTTGGCGCCGCCGAATGGGTCAAATTCTTTCCGGTTAAGGAAGTCCGGTGATATCAATGAATTGAAAGGTCCCTTTCTTAAACCTTCAAATTTTTTCCCTTGCAATATACCTGATCATGTGTTAAAAAAATTCGTTTAATTCATAATTTTGAATGGAGGAAAAAATGGAAAAGAAACGGAGGGTTCGATGTCAACTGTGACAATGAAAGAACTTCTGGAGGCAGGGGTTCATTTTGGCCATGAGACGAAACGCTGGGACCCAAAAATGAAACCATATATTTTCGGAGCGAGAAACGGAATTTACATCATCGACCTCCAGAAGACCGTCCAGCTTTTCAAAGAAGCCTATCAATTCGTTCGGGACACGGTTGCCAAAGGAGAGTATCTCCTCTTTGTGGGGACAAAGAAACAGGCTCAAGAGACGATTCAAGAACAGGCGACTCGCTGTAGTATGTTCTATGTGAATCACCGCTGGTTAGGAGGAATGCTGACCAACTTTCAGACCATCAAACGATCCATTGACCGTCTGAACAAACTCGAGGCCATGAAAAATGAGGAGATCTATAGTCTCCTACCCAAAAAAGAGATCATGGAATTAGAGAAAGAGAGAAACCGATTGGAGAAATCGCTGGGAGGGATCAAAAATATGGATCGGCTTCCTGGGGCGATCTTTATCGTCGATCCCAAAAAGGAGAAAATTGCGGTCAGAGAGGCTCGGAAGATCGACATCCCTTCCGTCGGCATTGTTGACACGAATTGCAACCCGGAAGAGTTGGACTACATCATCCCGGGCAATGACGATGCGATCCGGGCTATCCAGCTTTTTGCCACTAGGATGGCGGATGCGGCCATTGAAGGCCGACAGCTCTATGAAAAACAGCTCCAGATGGAGGAGGCAAAAGAGGAGAAAAAGACGGCTGAACCGGTCGAACCCACTGGAGAGATACCAGGTGAAGAAGTGATCGATGAAGCGGAGGAGGAACAGGATTGAATGGAAGTTTCGATTGAACTGGTAAAAGATTTGAGACAGCGGACAGGAGCCGGAATCATCGACTGCAAGACAGCCCTCCATGAAGCCAAGGGGGATATGGAAGCGGCGATCGAATACCTTCGGCGCAAAGGATTGGCCACTGCAGCCAAGAAGGCAGGCCGAATCGCCACAGACGGTATGGTTTCTTCCTATATCCATGCGGGCGGAAAGATGGGGGTCTTAGTGGAGATCAACTGTGAGACCGATTTTGTAGCGAAGACAGAAGATTTTCAATCCTTCGTAAAGAATATCGCCATGCATATCGCCGCCTCAAATCCCCAATACATCCGGAGGGAAGAGATCCCTCCTGAGGTTTGGGAGAGGGAAAAGAGAATCTATCGGGCCCAAGCCATGGAGGCAGGTAAGCCGCAAAAGGTGATCGACAAGATTGTTGAAGGTAAAATGGAGAGGTTCTATTCCGAGGTATGTCTTTTGGAACAGACCTACTTCAAGGACTCCGATATCACGGTCAAAGAAGTCCTCGATTCGATGATCGCTAAGGTTGGAGAGAACATTACCATTCGCCGGTTTGCCCGATATCAACTGGGTGAAGGATTACAGTCCAGGTCGCAGCCCGCAAGCTCCTCTTCGGCCGAGTGAGGCAAGACCGCCTGCTCCAAAGGAGCAGGATCGGGCAGTGATTCGAGACCGGCTAATTGAACAAACCTTCGTCACCCCATGAAGAGAACCCAATATAAAAGGATCCTCCTGAAAATCAGCGGGGAAGTGTTAACGGGTGATGGGGATTATGGAATTGAACCCGAAATGATCCGCCAGATCGCTCAGGAGATCAAGGACGTGAAGAACCTCGGAGTGGAAATGGCCATCGTCATTGGCGGGGGCAATATCTTCCGGGGAATGGCCGCCAGTGCAAAAGGCATGGACCGTGCCTCTGCAGATTACATGGGGATGCTGGCCACGGTGTTGAACGGTCTTGCTCTTCAGGATGCTCTGGAGAAGATCGATGTGTACACGCGAGTTCAAACCGCGATCGAGATGCGTGCCGTTGCAGAGCCTTATATTCGACGAAAAGCCATACGGCACTTGGAGAAAGGTCGAGTCGTCATCTTCGCTGGAGGGACAGGAAATCCTTACTTCACGACCGATACAACCGCTTCGCTTCGCGCCATGGAAATTGGCGCAGAGGTGATCCTGAAAGGAACGAAGGTCGATGGCGTCTATGATGCAGACCCTCTCCTCAATCCACGGGCACGGAAGTATGACGAACTCACCTACCTCGATGTCCTGAAGAAAAAGCTTAAAGTCATGGATGCCACTGCCATCTCCCTCTGCATGGACTATCAGATCCCTATCATCGTCTTCAATTTGAAGAAAAGGGGAAATATTAAGCGGGTCCTCTTAGGGGAGCGGACGGGAACGAAAGTGAGAGGATGAACTATGGAGGAAAAGACCGTAAAAGAAGTGGAAGCCAAGATGGAGAAGACTCTTTCGGCCTTGAAGACCGATCTGAATAAGGTGAGGACCGGTAGGGCTTCGCTGGCCCTCTTTGACGATATCCGGATCGACTACTACGGGACACCAACCCCCCTGAACCAGGTCGCCACGCTCGCTGTTCCAGAACCGAGGCTCATCACTATTCAACCCTGGGATACGACCATCACCGGCGAGATTGAAAAAGCTATCCTGAAATCGGAAATTGGAGTGACTCCTGCCAGCGATGGGAAGATCATCCGTATTGCCATTCCGCGATTAACGGAGGAACGCCGAAAGGAACTGGTCAAAGTGGTGAGAAAGATGTCCGAGACCGCGAAGGTGGCGGTTCGGAATATCCGACGGGAGGCGAATGATCAATTGAAGGGTTTAGAAAAAAATAAGAAGATTTCTCAGGATCAACTCCGTCAATGGATGGATAAAGTGCAAGCCTCCACAGACAAATTTATTGAGAAAGTGGATGGAGTCCTGGCGGCGAAGGAGAAGGAGATCCTGGAAATATAGGGATGAAGGGGGTGATATCCGTGGCCTATGTGATTACTGAGGAATGTGTGGCTTGTGGGACGTGCGCAGAGGAATGTCCTGCAGAAGCCATTGAAGAGGGCGAACCCTATGTCATCAATGAAGAGAAATGCACGGAATGTGGAAGTTGTTCTGAGGTATGCCCTGTCGAAGCCATTGTAGAAAAATAGGATTGAGGGGAGGACGAAGTTTTCTCCCTTCCTTCTCCTCTCATCTTATTCCCTCCTCTTTCCCACCAATGACTCATTGAAAATCAAAATGCGATATGGTAATTTTAATAAGTTATCCCAAACGTTGCGTGGTGATATCATTCTAAATGACCCCCACCCTCAACCCTCCCCCTTGAGAGGGAGGGGCGGGGGGCTGCTTCAACGATGGAAGAGATTGATAAAGAAAAACTTCCTCTCCATATTGCCATCATCATGGATGGAAATGGCCGTTGGGCTAAAAAGAAGAACCTCAACCGGATCAGTGGCCATATCAAGGGCGTCGACGCCGTTAGGGAAATTGTCACCGCTTGCCGCCAATTGGGGATCAAGGTCTTAACCCTATACGCCTTCTCCGTCGAAAATTGGAGAAGGCCAAAGGAAGAAGTGACGGCACTGATGACGTTGCTGAAGGAATATCTCATGAAAGAGACCGAGGAGATGATCCAGAATAATATTCGCCTCTCCGCCATTGGGAGATTGGAGGATCTTCCTCTCGACGTCCAGAATACCTTGCAGGAGACCAGAAAGAAGACAGAGCATTGTGACGGGATGATCCTCAACTTGGCTTTAAGTTACGGGGGCCGTTCAGAGATTCTCTATGCCGTTCGGGGGATCCTTTCCGATTTTCAAAAAGGAAAAATAAAACTGGAGGAGATCAACGTACACCGCTTGTCCCAATATCTCTGGACACAGGGATTACCCGACCCGGATCTTCTCATTCGCACGAGCGGTGAATTTCGCATCTCCAACTTCCTCCTGTGGCAGATTGCCTACACAGAGTTATATGTCACAGAAACCCTCTGGCCAGATTTTGATCGGAAAGAGCTTCTGAAAGCGATCGCCGATTATCAATCCCGAGAGAGAAGATTCGGGCTGACGAGCGAACAATTGAACGGAAAGGAAGAATAGAAAATTCTAAATTTCAAAGCACGAAATCCGAAATTCGGAAACAAATTCAAATGAGCGAGCACAAAATTCAATATAACACCCCCCTCACCTTTATCCTCTCCCCTGTGGGGAGAGGCAGGGGTGAGGGGTTTTGGAAATTTGATCATTTGATATTTAGAATTTGTTTCGGATTTCGATATTCGGATTTCGGATTTTTCCATAATCCAGGGTAGGTATGGGAAGCCTAACGAAAAAGAAGATATGGACGGCCATCATCGTTGTGCCTCCACTGATCTTTCTCATCGCCATGGGGCCTCCTGCGGTGCTAATCCTGATGGTGCTTTTGGCCACCTATCTCGGTCTCCGTGAGTTCTATCATCTTGCCCTTCCAGACTCCAAAAGGATCGAACGGCAGGTAGGAATGGGGCTGGGGCTGATCCTCGCCATGATCGTTTCTCTGGGAAATGGGGAGATCATTTCGCCCTTCTTCGTCCTTCTGCTTCTCGTCCTCTCCATCCTCTTCATGGTCACTTCAACGAATCTCTCGTCAACCATCTCCAGTATGGGCATTATGTTTTTTGGAATTTTCTATGTCGGATTTCTTCTCTCCCATGTCTCTCTGATTCGAAACCTGGCCGATGGAAAGCAGTGGGTCCTCTTCCTGATTGCAACCGTTTGGGCTGCCGATATCTCTGCCTTCCTGAGCGGCTCCCTCTTTGGAAGGCATAAACTCTGGCCGAAGATCAGCCCGAACAAAACCTATGAAGGATTGGCGGGCGCCATCGTCGGATCAGTCATAGTAGCGCTTCCCTTTGCCATCCTCTTTCTTCCGAAATTAGAAAAAGGGCTCTGCATCTTCCTTGCCATTGGCCTGGGATTTTTGGGCCAGGTCGGAGACTTCACCGAGTCGATGTTGAAGCGAAGCGCTCACGTAAAGGATTCGGGATCTCTCATTCCGGGCCATGGAGGAATGTTGGATCGTTTAGACAGCTTCCTCTTCTCCGCCC
>CAZFJD010000175.1:0-7412 GCA_964518775.1 uncultured Syntrophaceae bacterium | reverse complement strand
GGGTAGAGAATCTCCCTTCCTCTAAGAGCCGAGCGGCCCACTTCGCAAGGACCGGGACAACCGTCAAGGCAGGTGACGCAGATTCCTGATACAGGAGCAGGTTCGACTCGATTTCGAGTGAATGTGGCCGGACTTCGATTCGGTTTGGTGAATGTCATTCTTTTCCTCCTTTTTCCAAAAATTAAAAAAAAGGCGCCAAGCAAACTTGACGCCATTGTCTTCAATACCCCTTTGTATTGTAAATAAAAAAAGGCGCCACGTACCTCTGACGCCTTTGTCTCCAATACATCCTCGTATTGTTGGAGTCTATCTAATACATAATACGATAATTGTCAAGGATTTTTTTAGAGATTTCTGAAAGAGCCCAGAAATCTCTGATTACACGGATTATAAAACGATTGCACAGATTAGAAATTGATTGAAAATAAAGAAAAATCTGTGTAATCATTTTTTGGAATCTGCGTAATCGAGAGAGCGAAAATTAGTTTTTCAGAGCTCTCTTTTAACCGCCCATCTTGTCGGTAAGGAGAATAGCCTCGGCGATTTCGCGCATTGTTTTTCGGCTGTCCATACTGGCCTTGCGGATTCTCTTAAAGGCCTCCTCTTCATTTAATCCCTGCCGTTTCATCAGGACCCCTTTGGCCCTTTCGACCAATTTTCGCAGCTCTAATTCTTCCTGGATCACCTTGGTCTTCACCATCAATTCTGTGTTCTCGATGCAGATGGCTGCCTGATTGGCAACCGCGGTAAGGACAGCTCGTTCTGTTTCGGTGAACTCATGGGGATAGGAGGTGTAACAATTGATCACTCCAATCACCTTATCCTTCACCGTCAAAGGGACGCTGAGCATAGAAACGAGGCTCTCCTTTCTGGCCAACTCTTTCTCTTTGTAGCGGGGTTCCTCCAAGACATTGAGGATGGCCAAGGGTTTCTTCTCCTGGGCCACATAACCCACCACACCCTCCCCTAATCTTAAGCTTCGCTCCTTGAGATATTCCTCACTCATCGTTTGTGTCGCCCGGATTTTGAGAGCCTTCTCCTGCTCATCCAGAAGCCAGAGGGAACAGATCTTCGAGTCCATCACATTGGCTGTCACCGTGACAATCAGTCTCAAGATGTCGTCCACGTATCGGTCTGAGGAGATGGCTTGACTGATCTCGGAAAGAGCTTGTATCAATTTCTTGTAGGAAGTTTTCTTGTATAACAAGGTGGCGATCTCCTTATTATTTTTAGAAGTAACCCCGTTGGTAGGGTTCAATTTACACAAAAGGGACTGGGTTGTCAACCTGACAAATAGAGATTTCCGAAAAAGTCCAGAAATCTCTGATTACACCGATTATGAAACGATTACACAGATTAGAAATGCATTGAAAATAAAGAAAAATCCGTGTAATCATTTTTTGAGATCTGTGTAATCAAGAGAGCGTAAAGTAGTTTTTCAGAGCTCTCAAATATTGCGATGGCCTATAGCGTTTACTCCGCCACAGAGTTGACCGGAATAGGGGATTATGGTAAATGTAGTAAATATTTGAATTTTTCCGACGAAAGGAGAAAGAAGGTATGGCAAAGTTAGGCAAGAAGGATGTCCTTAGCATTTCGAAGGAGAGGAAAGTGAAGTTCGTCCGCCTTTGGTTCACGGATATCCTTGGTTTCCTGAAAAGTTTTGCCATCACGGTTCGTGAACTGGAAGGGGCGTTGGAGGACGGTATGGGTTTTGATGGTTCTTCCATTCTTGGCTTTGTTCGCATCGATGAGAGTGACATGGTCGCGATGCCGGATCCTTCCACCTTTAAGATCCTTCCTTGGAGGACGAATGAGCAGACGGTGGCATCCATGTTCTGCGATATCCTTGAACCCGACGGCAAACCTCACCAGGGAGATCCTCGTTGGGTTTTGAAGAAGAACTTGAAGCAAGCGGCCGACATGGGGTACACGTTCTATGTTGGACCCGAATTGGAATATTTCTATTTTCAAAGATCGACGGGTAAACCCGAGGTCCTTGACTCAGGAGGCTACTTCGATTTAACTCCATTGGATGTGGCAAGCGACTTCCGAAAGCAGACAGCCACGGTCTTAGAAGAATTGGGAATCCCTGTGGAATACACCCATCACGAGGTGGCACCAAGTCAGCACGAGATTGACCTCAAGTATACCGACGGGCTCACCATGGCCGACAGCACGATGATCTATCGATTGGTCGTTAAAGAGGTAGCCCTGAAGAACAATGTGTACGCCAGTTTCATGCCGAAGCCGATCTTCGGTGTGAATGGAAGCGGGATGCATACCCATCAATCCCTTTTTGTGGGAAAGAAGAACGTCTTTTTTGATCCTAAAGATAAGTATCATCTTTCTGACATTGCAAAGCATTACATCGCTGGCCTGATGAGACATGCGAGGGAGATTACCTTGGTCACTAACCAGTGGGTGAACTCCTATAAGCGATTGGTACCGGGTTACGAGGCACCGGTTTATATCTCATGGGCCCAGAGGAACCGATCGGACCTCATCCGAATTCCGGTCTATAAGCCTGGAAAAGAGTTGGCGACACGAGTGGAATATCGATCTCCTGATCCTGCCTGCAATCCCTATCTTGCTTTTGCCGTCATGCTGGCAGCCGGATTGGAAGGGATTGAAAAGAAGTATCCGCTTAGGGATCCGGTGGAGCGAAATGTTTATGAGATGACCAAAAAAGAGAGACAGAAATATAAGATTGATTCCTTGCCAGAAGATCTGTATGAAGCCATCCAGATTACAGAGAGGAGTGATCTTGTTAGACGGGCATTAGGGGATCATGTCTTCCTTAAATTCATCGAGAACAAGAAGATCGAGTGGGAGCGTTACCGGGCTCAGGTGACCGATTATGAATTGGAGCAGTACTTTTCGATCTTGTGATGCGTCGGGATGATTTACAATTAATACGGCAAACACTAAACTCTAAATCCTAAACAAATCTAAAATTTAAAAGTCAAAAGATTGTACGGTTTTGAGTTTTGTGTTTTGGACATTTGAGTTTGTTTAGAGTTTAGGGTTTCGAGTTTAGGATTTAATATTTCTGTTTTGCCTGCCTGCCGCAGGTAGGGATTTCGATACTCGTATTTGGGGGTAGAAGATATGGGAAAGATCCGACGGGCGATTGTGAGTGTATCGGATAAAACCGGTGTGGTCTCTTTTGCAAAGGAATTGGCGAAAATGGGGGTTGAAGTTCTCTCAACCGGAGGCACCGCAAAGACATTAAGAGAACAGGGCATCTCGGTGAAGGACATCTCTGATTATACTGGATTTCCAGAAATGTTGGATGGGCGGGTGAAGACCCTCCACCCCAAAGTTCACGGCGGTCTCTTGGGACAACGATCCAAGACGGAACACGTCCAGAAAATGAAAGATCATGGGATCCTTCCCATTGACCTTGTCGCCGTCAATCTCTATCCCTTTGAAGCGACCGTAGCAGAAGAGAATTGCACTCTTGAAGACGCCATCGAAAACATCGACATCGGTGGACCAACGATGCTCCGATCGGCTGCAAAAAACTATCCTGACGTAACGGTTCTCGTGGACCCAGCCGATTACGAGGTTGTCCTCTCTGAATTGAGGGAAAAAGGGGAGATTTCCGTTGAGACCAACTTCCGCTTAGCGAAGAAGGTGTTTCAACATACCGCACGTTATGATGGAGCCATTTCTAACTACCTCGGTCAGATTGAGGAGGGAAAGAAGATTCATGGATTTCCAGAGACCTTTACGTTTCAAGTGAGAAAGGCCCAGGAACTGCGATATGGAGAAAATCCACACCAAAGGGCAGCATTTTACAGGGACTATATATTAACCGAGCCTTCTGTATCGAATGCCATTCAGATCCAGGGAAAGGAGCTATCGTTTAATAACATCTTAGATGTCGATTCTGCCTTCGAGACAGTCAAAGAGTTTGACGAGCCTGCCACGGTCATCATCAAACATAATAACCCCTGTGGCGTGGCTATCTCTAGGAAAACCTTAGCAGATGCCTACCGAAAGGCGAGAGATTGTGATCCAGTCTCGGCATTTGGTGGTGTTGTTGGTTTTAATCGGATGGTGGATGAAGAGACGGCAAGGGAGATGGTCCAAATCTTCCTTGAAGTGATTATCGCGCCGAGTTTTGACCCAAGGGCATTAGAGATTTTGAAGACGAAAAAAGACCTTCGTATTCTCCAATCGCCGCCATTGATGGTTTCCTATTCACAAGGAGGATTCGACCTGAGAAGGGTGGTCGGTGGACTTTTGGTTCAAGACCGGGATCTGGGAAAAGTGGACATGGATCAATGGAAAGTCGTGACCCGGAGGAAACCAACCGAAGAGGAAAAAAGAGCAATGGCCTTTGGTTGGAAGGTGGCCAAGCATGTCAAATCGAATGCCATTGTCCTTGTCCGGGAAGATCGAACCATTGGGATTGGGGCAGGACAGATGAGTCGTGTCGATTCGACCCGATTGGCGGTGATGAAAGCCCAATCCTCCACAAAGGGAACAGTGTTAGCCTCCGATGCTATGTTTCCATTTAGAGATGGGGTCGATGCTGGTGCCGAAGCCGGCGCGGTGGCGATCATCCAACCCGGTGGCTCAATTCGGGACGATGAGGTCATCGCTGCTGCGGATGAGTATAACATCGCCATGGTATTCACAGGGATGAGGCACTTCCGTCATTAGCAAATTGCTAATGACGGAAGAAATTCCAAATTCCAAATAATCTCCAAATTCCAAGATCCAAACTGTTAGAGGTTTTGGTTATTTGGACATTGGAATTTCGGATTTGTTTCGGATTTAGATATTGGGATTTGGGATTTTGAGTAGCCGTTTGCATTTAATCAGCAAGCATGGCGATTGGGATAAAAGTGGAAGAGGAGATGACATGAAGGTGCTGGTGGTGGGCGGAGGTGGAAGAGAACACGCCCTCGTCTGGAAGATTGCACAGAGTCCGAAGGTATCCAAAGTGTATTGCGCTCCAGGAAATGCGGGCATGTCTGAACAGGCAACGATTATTCCTATCAAGGCGAACAACCTCAGCGACCTCCTTGAGCTCGCCTTACAAGAAAAGATCGATCTGACCGTGGTCGGCCCAGAAGATCCACTCACAAAAGGGATCGTCGATCTTTTTGAATCGAAGGGGCTTACCATTTTCGGATCGAGCCAGAAGGCCGCTGAGATTGAAGGCAGCAAAGCCTTTGCAAAAGAGATGATGAGAAAGTATCATGTTCCCACAGCGTCTTATGAGATTTTCGAAGACCATCAAGAAGCCACTGCTTATATTCGAAGACAGGGAGCTCCAATCGTGGTAAAGGCCGACGGCTTGGCAGCTGGCAAGGGAGTGATCGTCTGTAAGACGGTGGAGGAGGCCATCCAGTCTGTCGAGCGAATCATGGTGGAGAAGATATTTGGAGAAGCAGGAAATCGGGTTGTGATCGAGGAGTACCTTGTGGGAGAAGAGGCTTCTTACATTGCATTCACCGACGGAAGAACGATCCTTCCCTTGGCGTCCTCACAGGATCACAAACCGATCTTCGATGGCGATGAGGGGCCCAACACGGGAGGAATGGGAGCCTATTCGCCCGCGCCCGTCGTGACGGATCAGGTTCATGAAACAATCTTGGAAAAGATTTTACGGCCAATCATTCAAGGCATGGGAGAGGAGGGCAGACTCTATAAGGGTGTCCTCTATGCGGGGCTGATGATTCATGAAGGTCGTCCCAAGGTGTTAGAATTCAATGCTCGATTTGGAGATCCAGAAACTCAGCCTGTGCTGATGCGGATGAAAGGGGATATCGTTCCCATTCTGGAGGCGTGCATTAAAGGAGAGCTGTCTCAATACCGTATTGAGTGGGATCGTCGGGCCTCGGTCTGCGTCGTCATGGCCTCAAAAGGATACCCCGGAGATTATGAGAAAGGGAAAGCGATTCACGGCCTGAAAGAAGCATCTCAGATGAAGGATGTTTTTGTATTTCATGCAGGCACGGCCATAAAAGATGGCCAAATGGTGACCAACGGGGGGAGAGTCTTGGGAGTCACGGGTCTGGGAGAAGATATTCCAAGGGCAATCGAAAAGACCTACGAGGCTGTGAAAAAGATTTCTTGGAATGGTGTCCACTACCGGACGGATATCGGCCAGAAGGCTTTGTGTTTATATAAATGAAAGGCCCAAAGCGTGTAACTCAGCCCTTCAGGGCTGATGAGTCAGGGCTGAAGCCCTGAGATACAAAACGTTGCACTTTATGCTCCATGCCCTATGCCTTATGTTCTGCCGTAAAGGCGAGAGAGTTAAAGGATGTACAGGATCGCAGTCATTCCTGGAGATGGAATAGGACCTGAGGTCATCGCTGAGGGATTGAAGGTTCTGGAGGCAGTCTCCGAAAAGTTCAAATTCAAATATCACCTCGAGCATTATGATCTGGGTGGAGAGCGATACTTAAGAACAGGAGAGATCCTTCCTGACTCTGTGCTGGAAGAATTGAAGGGTATGGATGCGATCTATCTTGGAGCGATTGGCCATGCAGATGTAAAGCCCGGCATATTGGAAAAAGGAATCTTATTGAAGATTCGGTTTGAATTAGACCAATATATCAATCTGAGACCTGTTAAGCTCTACCCCGGGGTGGAGACTCCGCTTAGGGATAAGAAACCTGAGGATATCGATTTCGTCGTGGTGAGGGAGAATACAGAGGGTGCGTATCTGGGTGCAGGGGGGCTTTTTAAGAAGGGAACGCCTGACGAGATCGCAATCCAGGAGGCGCTCCACACGCGGAAGGGGGTTGAGCGCTGTGTCAGGTTTGCTTTCGAATACTGCCGCAAGAGGAACCGAAAGAATAAGGTGACCCTTTGCGGAAAGACAAATGTTCTCACCTATGCGTTTGACCTTTGGGAGAGGGCTTTTTACGAAGTGGCGAGGGAGTTTGAAGAAATTGAGACCAATTACGCCCATGTGGATGCGATCTGCATGTGGATGGTGAAGAATCCTGAGTGGTTCGATGTGATTGTGACCGATAATATGTTCGGAGATATCATCACCGATCTGGCGGCGATGATTCAGGGAGGGCTTGGGATCGCTGCTGGAGCGAATATCAATCCCAAGGGTGTTTCGATGTTTGAACCCATGGGAGGTTCTGCACCGAAATATGCGGGGAGAAGGGTTGTGAGTCCCCTCGCTGCTATCTCTGCGTGCCAAATGATGATGGAGCACCTGGACGAGGAAGGAGCAGCGAGAGAGATTGAAAGAGCCATCATAAAGGTGTTCGAGCGGGATGTGAAGAGTCTGAGCGCCGGTCAGATGGGATACAGCACCTCTGAAGTTGGGGATCTGGTAGTAAAGTATATCCTTGAAGGATGACGCAAGTTGAACGTTGTCATTGACTATATGAAAGCGCTGCAACACCCGGATGGTGTAGGATGGTTTG
>CAZFJD010000174.1:0-7416 GCA_964518775.1 uncultured Syntrophaceae bacterium | reverse complement strand
GGTCCGGTGTATACCATTTCTTAAAAAAAGAGACCATCTGATCCCTTGTGATAGCCCGGATGGTATTCTCAAATCCTATAATGGGTCTTCGATAAGGATGATTCTGGAAAAGGGTGGCCATGGTCTGTTTAAAGAGTTGATTGGATGGATTGTCCTTCCCCATACGAATCTCCTCCAAGATGACCTCCCTCTCTCTTTCCAATTCAACAGAATCGAAGGTCGAGTGTAGAACCGCATCGGCTAAGATCTCAAGGGCAGTATCAGCATAACGGCTGGCAATGGTGATATGGTATACCGTCTGGTCGTAAGAGGTATAGGCATTGATGTGTCCTCCCAATGATTCAATCTCTCTGGCCATTTCACGGACTTTTCTCTTCTCCGTACCTTTAAAAATCATATGCTCGATGAAATGACACATCCCTGCTTCCTCATCCTTTTCATCGGCGCTTCCGACCTCTGCCCATATCTGCAAAGCCACGACAGGCGCGGTTCGATTCTCCTCCAGAATCACTCTTAGGCCATTCGCCATCGTGAATCGGCGAAACTGATCCTGTGCAGAAGAGAGACCAATTCCTCCTACCAGTATGAACATCAACACAACGAAAACGACCAGAAAAGAAACTGCGGACTTTCTCATCTTCTCCTCCAAAAAGGAAATCATTCGAATTGAGGGATTTAGGAATTATTGTCAAAAAAATTATAAACGAAAAGGCCTCAAAAACAAAGGGCGAATCCCCCTGAAATGTTGGATTTCGCCCTTTTTGTTTCCCCGTGACCCTTGTCCTCTCCCTACGCGGAAGAGGGCAAGGGTCAGGAAAATTCGAAATTTACGCGTTTATATTACCTTGTATGTATTTGATCTCTTCCCGCAAAGAAGGCCTTCCTGTTCAATTCATGCACTTTGGCAGGAAGATATTTCAGAATGGTATTCAACCAGAGATCCTCGCCCTCTTCAAAAAATTTCGAGATGGCGCCCAAAAGCACGACATTGGCTGCTCGGGCATCACCCATCTGAAGCGCAATCTCTGTGCCTTTCACCAAATAGAAATGCTTAAATTTCGATTGAACGATCTCCGGAATACCTTTGGGGTACTCCATCTCCCCTAAATTGACAATGGGAGGGTTTGTCTTATGATCGTTCATGACCACTTTACCATTGGGCCTCAGATGGTTGAGCCATCGAAGACCCTCGACTTGTTCAAAGGCCAAGAGGATATCGACCTCCCCTTGCTTGATCAGGGGTGAATAGACCTTTTTACCGAACCGGAAATGGGACGTCACGATCCCTCCCCTCATCGCCATCCCGTGAACCTCGCTCTTCTTCACATCGTACCCAGCTTCCATGAAGACTTCGGACATGATGTCACTGGCCACTATGACACCCTGTCCTCCAACACCCGCCACCAGGATATTGGTGGTATTATTTTCCATGGCATCCACTCCCTTTCAGTATCAGAACTCGTTTCTGACGCGTGCAAAAAATCCAAATGTCAAAGTTTAAATGCCAAATCAATGCCAAATGACTTAATATCAAACTCTCTCTGTTATTTGGATTTTGAACTTCATTTGAACTTTGAGCTTTGACATTTGACATTCATATGGAGTTAAGTCGTTTCAAAACCAAAAATCGGCGTTTCTTCCTGACTCTGAATAGCTCCAAACTTACACACCTGATAACAGAGATGACATCCAGGACAGAGACTTGGGTCGATATAGGCGATCCCTTTCCGCTTCTTTCCATCCGAGGTAATAGCCATCTCTCCTTCAACCGTCTGATAAGAAATGGCTGGGCAACCTAAGTTGACACAGGTCTTACACCCCAGACACTTGGTCGAATCGACCCGAAGAGGCTTGTTAAACTTCTTGAATGCCCTCCGAAGGAGCATGCAAGGGCCTTCGCTGATGATGAGGGATGGCGAATCCGTTTCGAGCTCACCCTTGATCACCTCTTCAGTCTCCTCCAAATTCCACGGATTCACCTTCCTCGGATTTTCGATCCCCAATGCCCTACCCAATTCGATGAGATCGATCTTATGAGTCTTCTCGCCACGAATCGTATACCCTGTCCCTGGATGCTCTTGTGATCCCGTCATCCCTGTGGTTCGATTGTCTAAAATGATGATGGTAGCATAACTCTTATTGTAGGCCACATCCATTAAGGGATGGACTCCGCCATGAAGAAATGTGGAGTCTCCGATCACACCAACAATCTTCCCTTTCCCTTTCTCTCCCAATGCCTTTGCCATGCCATGGGCGCCGCTAATGCTCGATCCCATACAGATGTTGGAGTTGATCACATTTAAAGGAGGATAAGCACCCAAGGTATAGCATCCAATGTCGCCGGAGGCGAAAACCTTCAGCTTTCTCAAGGTGGCGAATATTCCTCGATGGGGGCATCCAGGGCAGAGATTGGGTGGTCTTGGAGGGAGCGGCTCTTTGAAGACGGGCTGAGGCGCTTTAAACTTCTTTCCTAACATCCCCTTTTCCACAAGGAAGGGATTCAATTCCCCACAGAGAGGGAATCTATCCTTTCCCCCCTTGGGTTTGAATCCCATCGCCCGGATATTCTCCTCCAGGAAAGGATCCAGCTCTTCAACGATATAGACCTTCTTAACCTTCTCAAAAAAGTCTCTGATCAAATTCTTAGGAAGGGGCCACACCATACCTAACTTGAGATAGGAATAATTCGGAAAAACCTCTTTCGCATATTGATAGGAGATCCCTGCTGTGATGATTCCCATATGCGGGTCGTTGATCTCCATGCGATTCCCAGATAATTCCTCAGCAAACTCCTTCAATCTGAGAAACCGATCCTCAATGACGGTATGCCTGATTCGTGCAAAAGAGGGTAACATCGTAAATTTCTCTGTCTGCTTACGGATCTCTATTGAGACTGGGGGGAGAACAGGCTCTTCCAACGTAACAATTCCTTTCGCATGAGATATTCGGGTAACGCTTCTCACCATGACCGGGGTGTCAAACTTCTCACTCACCTCAAAACCTAACTTGATAAAGTCTTTTGCCTCCTGGCTATCGCTCGGTTCAAACATGGGAACTTTTGCAAACCTGGCGTAGTGGCGATTATCCTGTTCGTTCTGAGAACTATAAAGTTCCGGATCATCACAGGTGACCAGGACCAAACCTCCATTCACACCCACATAGGAAAGCGTCATGAACGGATCGGCAGCCACGTTGAGTCCTACATGTTTCATGCATGCCATTGCCCTCGCACCCGCCATTGATGCACCATAGGCAACCTCCAATGCTACCTTCTCATTTGGAGACCATTCCGCATAGATCTCCTTATATTCCTGAGCGACATTTTCTAAGATTTCGGTACTCGGGGTTCCTGGATATGCAGCCGCTACTTTTACGCCAGCTTCGTAAGCTCCCCGAGCAATCGCCTCATTTCCACTCATGATCTTCTTCATAAATGACCTCAAAATTTGTAATTTTTATGAAACTCTCCGCTCACAGACCTGGATCTTCCTATTGGCCAACTAAATTCTCAAGGATGGAGATCTTCCTTAACATGGCATTGGTCATCATTGATTTCTGGGAGGCCTTCAAGAAGGCTTTATAATTCTCCAACGCCTCCTTATTCTTACCTAGCCTTTCGTAACAACGGCCGATGCTTAGATAGGCATTTGCTGATTGAAAAGTCTCACCCTCCTCGACAATCTTCTGAAAGGCTTGAAGGGCCTTCTCATACTCTTTCTTTCCTTCATGGGCGTAACCCAGTCCCTCGGTTGCCAATAAGCGGTAAAGCTTCTCCTTAAGTCCTCTTTCAAGAAAAGTCTGATAGGATTTCGCTGCTTCTTCAAATTCACCCAACCAGAGGTGAACATTCCCTTTGTACAAAAGAGAGAGTTTTCCAGAAGAGGTCCGTGGAAATTTTGCTATGATTTCATCAAATTTTTCTAAGACGGCCTTATAGCCTGAGGCAGACCCCTCTTGATAGGGCGAGCTGGCCATCTGATAGATTTCCATAGAGGAGCTAAACTTCCGGGATGCGTCCTCCTCATTTTTCCTCTCCCACCTCTGATAGATGAGAGTGGTTAACAAAAGGACGAAGACAACGATCGCCCCTATCATAATCTTCTTCGAATGTTGAGTGATAAAGAGATAAGCCCTCTGAGTGAACGTAATAAATTCGTCAGGCTCCCTTAACTTCTTCTTGGTAATTTTCTTCACCGTCACCATCTCAAAACCTTTCCTTCTATTTTGCTAATCTTATATCCTCGCTCTCTCTCATTGTCAACCTTTGGCTCTCGGGGATGAACCCCAAGGACTTGGCGCGGTCGAATGGGTCAGCTTTCTTACAAGGACGACCGGTCACGAACCCGTTCGCAGTACCCTCTTATCTCCTAATCGAAGGGTCAATTTGATCTGATCAAAATATTCGATCAATGGGATGGTATACTTACGCGAAGCTCCGGTGATCTCCTTAAATTGAGGGGTGCTGATCTCCTTATGCTTTCTCAAGTAATTGATCAATTCCTCCTTCAGGTTCTCGAAGTGGACTCGGTGGAAATAGATGCCACTCTTAATCTTGACCAGCACGTTTTCATGGAGGAGATGTTCAAAAACGGCCAGAACCTCTTCCTCCTCTTCAGACCATTCCAGGGACAACTCCTTTGGCGAAGGTGGCTGAAGTTTCGCAGCAAGGATGGCATCCTCGACCCTTTTGAATAGGCCCTTCTTGTCAGCCGATGAGACGTGATGTTGGCTAAGCCTTATCTTATCTTTCTCCGACACCACCTCCTTTGATTGAATCAATCCGTTCATGAGGATTTGAAAGAGTTTAATATCCACCTCCATTGGAAGTTTTGTCCTCAACTCCTCTTTTGCCAGTCCTGTTTTCATCGGAAACCGCTGATGGAACTCTTTCAATTGGGCTAAGGTCATCTCCTTGAGGCGTTCATATTGACCCATCTCAATGACCTTCAGCTTTTCGGGATCGACTAAGAGAATTTGGTCTCTTTCGGCCATCTTCTTGAGCACACTCTGGATCTCTTGCGGGGGCATGGCCACCCGGTTCAAAAGGTTTCCAAATGTGATCCCTGTCATCCCGGCACAAAGAATATGATGGCCGATCGCCTGCTCACCGGCTCCGTCCCTAAGAAGGATCAGATCTTTGAGGACCGTTTGGACGTACCGCCTATGTTTAACCGGTTGGGAGTCCAGAACGACACCTCCCCCAAGGGTTTGGATCGTTCCGGAGCCCCGGATCACAAAACGGTCTTGGGGTAGAGCGACCACAGGTTGGTCCAATCTCAATTGAGCAAAACTGCCTTCCCCTGGAGCTAATTCCTCCCGATCGAGAAGGAAGATCGACGCCATTGCGAGGTGTGTGCCAATATGAAATCTCTGCTGCGTCCGATGCTTCAATGGTTGGGAAGCCATTGGCAAATATTCGAGATAGACATCGAGAAGTTGTGTCGGGACGAGGGTTTTTGGTCGAACAAGAACATTTCCCCTCGCGATGGCAGAACTCTCAACCCCTTGAAGGTTAACTGCCGTTCTTTCTCCTGCCACGGCTTCTTCCACAGACCGGTTGTAAACCTGGAGGCTCCGCACCTTCCCTTCTAAACCAGGGGGAAGAACCTCAACCGTCTCTCCCAACGATACTTTTCCAGAAACCATGGTGCCCGTCACCACCGTTCCAAATCCTTTCATGATAAAGACGCGATCGACCGGGAGCCGAAACAAGCCATCGGAAGATCTTCCTTCGATCTCCTTTGAAAGACGATCAACAGAGCCAATCAGTTCAGAAATCCCCTCCCCTGTGACGGAAGAGACTGGGACGATTGGAGCGTCTTCCAGAAACGTACCTTTGGTAATATCCATAACCTCTTCCTTGACGATCTCCAAGAGTTCCTGTTCAACAAGATCAACCTTTGTCAGGACGACTAATCCCTCTTTGACTCCCAAAAGTCTGCAGATATCTAAATGTTCCTTCGTTTGAGGCATCACCCCCTCGTCGGCAGCAATGACGAGAGCGACCAGATCGATGCCCCAAACCCCGGCCACCATATGTTTGACAAATCTTTCGTGGCCCGGCACGTCGATGATTCCCAATCGGGTGCCGCTCGGAAGATCTAAGAAGGTGAATCCCAATTCAATTGTGATCCCTCGTTCCTTCTCCTCCTTCAATCGATCGGTATCGACTCCGGTGAGAGCTTTCACCAAAGCAGTCTTTCCATGGTCGATGTGCCCAGCTGTTCCAAGAATCACATGTTTCATCGGTCGCCCGTATGCCAAATCGTCTTCAGCATCTTTTCAAAAACGATAACAAAAACGTTCGCACGTTTCAACTCTCTTCCTGTCTCAACGCTCGATTCTGGACTTTGCCTCTCCATATGAGGGAGGTTTGAAGAGGCTACGAGTGTATGCCACCGGCTGAAAAACCCGCTCCAGAGGACCGAGAACGTCACACCCCTCTCCGTGGCTCGAAATCTCCGGTTTCTTTGAGCTAAGAGCTCTCTTTTATCGATTCTGTCTCCGTTCCCAGAGGATTCTGAAACCAATTGCTCCAAGATCAAAGGATAGGGAATGATGCTGTCTCACAATGCAGAGAAATCAAGCCTCAGAGCCCGCTCTCTTCCCCATGTGCAAATCCTGTGGAAAAGAGATCATCAAGGGGATCTACCCCTGCAATTCCCTTGGGAAATTTGGCGACGGGAAAGATCGATACAAAAAAGAACGTAAAGAAATCAATAGGTTAAGAAACTTGTGTTTTCGGCCTCACCTGACACAATATATTGTGGTTTCTCAGGTCTCTTTTCAAGCTCGGTTGTTTATAACCTGTTCATACACTCCGTTTCGCGATGACAATTTTTTGATCACATCAGATGACAAAAAAGGGGAGAAATTCTTTTTCCTCCCCTTTTATTGTCACGATCGAAAAGCTGAGCCAGTTTATTAAGGATTACTTCACGGCGTTTCTTAACAAATTACCTGCTTTGAATTTTGCCACGCGCGTGGCAGGAATCTTAATCTCTTTCCCCGTCTGAGGATTTCTCCCTACTCTCGCCCTCCTCTTTGCAACAGAAAAAGTCCCAAATCCTGTCAATGTCAACTTATCGCCCTTCTTCAACGCCTTGGTCACAGAACTGGCGAAAGCATTCAGAGCTTTTTCAGCTGACGCTTTCGAGACCTTCGCCTCCTTCCCTATGCTGGCGACTAATTCCGCCTTCGTCATTTAAATCACCTCCTTTTTATCTAATGTTCACCTTTTTGAAATTCCAAAGCCCGATAAAATCGATGCCAATCATAAACCATCGATATTTTAAAAGTCAAGTCTTTTGTTTTGAAAAACTCTCTTCTCTATTTCCGGCTCTGATCAGATAAATGATTCCATCAAATCGGAAAGGGCTTGCTCGATCCCGCCAGGCTTTTCCGACTCAATGCGTC
>CAZFJD010000173.1:0-7484 GCA_964518775.1 uncultured Syntrophaceae bacterium | reverse complement strand
CTTGAAACTCCACCCGTCACCAAAACAATAGAGAAGCCATTTTGATATGACCAAGACCAAACAAGCTGTATTGTTCCCAAGATTCCTTGATGAGACAGAAAAGCCGAAACCTGTGAATGTGTCATCTGTACCTCAGCGAAGCCCCTTCCGTTATCCCGGGGGCAAGACATGGTTCGTTCCAACATTTCGGCATTGGATGGCTCAGATTTATCCTAAGCCAACCATTCTCGTAGAACCTTTTGCCGGAGGAGGGATTATTAGCCTTACTGCTCTATTTGAGAATCTAGTTGAGCGAGTTGTCATGGTGGAACTTGATGATGAAATAGCGGCGGTATGGCAATCAGTGCTCGATGGTGATGCCAAATGGTTAGCTGATCGCATACTCGGTTTCCATCTCTCCAAAGAAGCAGTTATACAGGAAATTAAGAAACCTCCGAGGACGCAGAGAGAAAAGGCATTTCAGACAATTCTCAAGAATAGAACACTTCATGGAGGAATCTTGGCTGAAGGTTCTGGTTTTCTGAAATATGGAGAGAACGGCAAAGGCATTCGTTCTCGCTGGTACCCTGCTACGCTTGCCAAGAGGCTTGTGAATCTGAATCACGTTGCGCAGAGAATCGACTTTCGCTGCGACGATGGATTGAAAGCAATACAAGAATTCGCTTCGCGACCAGATGTGGTCTACTTTATAGATCCTCCGTATACTGCCGGAGGCAAGAAGGCCGGTAAACGGTTATACAAATATTTTGAAATTGACCATGAACGCCTATTTACGATTTGTGAGTCCGTGAGAGGGGATTTCTTGATTACTTATGATAATGCCGACGAGGTTAGGTCAATGGCGCGAGCACACGGATTTCAAATGCGCCTGATCCCCATGACGAATACACACCATGCGACAATGGAAGAATTGGTAATAGGCGAGAATCTGTCATGGATGGATAGCTTCCCTGCTGTGCATGAGCCTGAAGTTGAATACGAAGTCCAAAAAAAGAAGAAAAGGCGTACCAACAAATGCGCCGAGCGGGCGCGGTAACCCGTGCCTCTCACACAGGCCCGGATGAGTTTTCATACTCGAAAGCCATTCCTCATTTGTCCTTTTTATACTTGATCTTGCCTGTAAGTTTTCCGATCCGGTCCTTTACTTTGTCAATGACTGATGGCCCTTTGAGGCTCAGCTTTGTTTCGGCTGTCAAGTCGGAAAGCATGCTGGTGACTTTAACTGTATAAGCTCCCTCTGGGATAGGAGGTTGAGAAATGACAATCACAGGCTCAAACTTTTCATTCATGGCAATATCCGCTTTCAAAATCTCCATGGCCTTGGTTAATTTGGCTGCCGAAGAATCCCCTACTTCGGCTCTGAAGGTTCCATCAGGTTTAATGGGAGCTTCAGCCACGATCGCCTTTGTCTGATTCGGTCCAATTAAGGTGATAAACATAGAATCCCCTGGTTTAAATCCTGATCCTTCAAAGACAATCTTAGTACCCATCAATTTCGCCACTCCAAGGCGAATGGTTTCAGGATTGACGATCACCTGTGGCCCGGACTTAGAAGGATCGATTTTTTTGGGCGGGCTTGAGCAGCCTGAAAGGATGAAAAGGCATACTGAGATAAGACAAGGCAAAATCATTAACTTCCTAAAACGAACTTTTTGTTGAGTAGGCATATCTAATCCCCCTTTCTGTAAGAAATCTGCATAGCCGTAGGGGCATAGTGCATAGCGTCTTTGTAAACCTTTAATTACCGAATCACTCCTCCTCGTCATTCCTGCGGAAGCAGGAATCCGGATTTTTTTAAAACCTATTCCTGGATTCCCGTTTGCACGGGAATGACAGCACGGTTCTCTGAATTATCACCGAATGCTTTCAATAAGGCGATCAACCAATAAAGCTGCCTCTGCTTCAGGCAAACAGTACTTCATCTCTCTAAATTTCTTTCTGAACTGAGAGACTTCTTTGGCAACGGGCCGGTCTTTCAAAATGATCTCTCTCATATACTCAGCCAGCTGGGCAAAATCATCCTCCTCCATCCCGAAACGAGTCATCTCCTGAACGCCCATCCTCAGACAACTTGCAGTGGTGAAGGCTTCGTCATCGGGTGCGCCCTGATAGTTGCAGATGATGTTGTTCTCTTCCAGTCTTTCAGCTATTAATGGCCCTTTCCCATAGCCGACCCTGACAATGACCTGATGGGTCTCTGTATATCCAATCTTTGGATTTCCCTCCACCATTAATCCCTGCTCTTTAAGAGAGCGGGCAAAGGCTTTCGCATTGGTGATCACCGCTTTCTGATACTCTGATTTAAAAACATTCATCTCGTAGGCAGCTAACAAAAGTCCTACCAGCGTTCCTAAATGATGATTGCTGACGCTTCCAGGGAAAACCCTGCGGACAATTGCTTCCCAGAGTTCCTCGTATTCTGTTCCTTCTGACATGTTGCTACCGATCACTCCTCTCTGGGGTCCAAAAAAAGTCTTATGAGTCGAACCCGTGACGATGTCCGCTCCTTCTTTGAAGGGCTCTTGAAAATAGGGCCCGATCAATCCCAGGACATGGGCCATATCATAAAGCACGATCGGTTTCGGATTCATGGGAGCAATCATTTCAGCAATCTCTTTCAAAGGCTCCTTATAGATCACCATGCTTTTGCCCAGAACGATCAATTCAGGTGTCTGTTCTTCTATGAATTCTTTCGCTTTTAAGAGATCGATCTGGTAAGGATCCTCTTTCAGCACCGGAAAAGGAATAGCGGCTGGCCTCTCGGTCTGCGGATCATTGGCGACAAAGTCTTTTAAGGCGCCCATGGGTTGGGCGCTGAGGTGGCCGCCTCTTCCGAGATGATGGTTCAATACCTTTCTGATTCTTCGCGGTTCACTTCTGCGATCCAGGCGATTCAGGTAATCCACGATCCCGCTAAAGACAGCAGCATTGGCCATTTGACCGCTGATGACCCTCGGCTCAACTTCTGCACACCCTATGAAGCGCCGAAGCTCATCTGCTATCAGGACCTCCGCTTCTCCAATTAACTTCGTTCCTTGATAATAGAAAACATCGGCCTCCTTAAATGCCTTCATCAGGCGGTGTTCAGCGTATCGGCCAGAGGGATCAGAAATGGTAAGAAGCCTGACGAGAAGGGAGGGGGTCGTTTCTGAGGGAATAAGATTGATGGTCTCTCTCTGTCTCCAATGGGTATTCTCAACCACACGGCTGACAAATCTTTCCGTTAAGTCCTTTAAGCTCCCTGTCGGCACCTGTTTTTTCTTGGGTTCTTCAATGAGGATTGGCCGGGCATAGGGGGGAGCTTCAGCCGATAGGTGCCTTTCAACAATTACCCCTTCAAACCTCTTCCCTCGCTGCACGATCTCTATCCTTTGCCCTTCTTTCAAATCCGCATCGATATATGCCAGTGCAATGGATCTCATCCTCTTTTCATCTGTGGGCTCGGAAAGGATTCCCCGATCCGAAAAGACCCAATAAGGAATCATCGTCCCACTGGTGACGTGGCCAACGAGTCTTCCGTTAACCAAAACCTCATAACCCTGCCTGGCGATCCCCTGACCGGTGATGGTGATGGGAAGAATCCTCTTAGGAACCAATTGTCTCTCTTTGAGAGGCAACGGCTTTCCACTCTCTCTTGCGGTGACTTCTTCAAATTGTCTTCTCAAAATGTCCCTTCCAATGAATTCCCCTTTTAAAGGAGAAAAACTCATGGCCAATCTTGCTGCCGAAGGAACCGCATAGATGGGAATCTCTTTTCCCTCTGCATCAAGTCCCAATTCGTGACCGTAAAGGGAAAGTCCTGCCTCCAGTCTGAGAGTATCTCTTGCCCCTAAACCGACCGGAACAATCCCTTCTTCTTCTCCGGTTTCAAGGATCTTTTCCCATATCAGTACCATCTTATCAGTCGGCAAAAATAATTCGAAGCAGATAGGTTCTCCTGTATAACCTGTCCTTGAAATGGTGATATAGACGTGTTCCCCTTCCAATTCACAAACCCTTAAGCGATTTCTCCATGGATCAGGAAGTTTTGAGTAATCTTCTAAAAGGATCTTTTCCAAAACCCTCTTGGCATGAGGACCTTGAAGCGCAATCATTCCAATTTCGTCGGTCTTATCCTCGATGACAAGTCCCTTGAATCGTTTCTTTTGATCCAGGAACCAATCCCAGTCTTTCTCTGTATTCGCCGCATTCACAACGAGGAGGTAATTTGCCTCCAGAGATAGACGATCTTCTTCCAGCCGGTAGAGGTAGGCATCGTCAATCGCACCTCCTCTCTCATTTTGAATCAGAGTATAGTGGGCCACACCAGGATCGAGGGCCATCACACTGTTCGTTAACACATATTGCATAAAAGGAATGGCATCCACTCCCCGAATCAAAAAACGTCCCATGTGGGAGATATCGAAAAGCCCCCCATATTTCCTTGTGCTCAAATGTTCTTCAAGGATGCCCGGCTGATAAGCAACAGGCATCTCCCAGCCAGCAAACTCTACCATCTGAGCACCATGCTTTTTATGCCATGAATTGAGCGGTGTCCTCTTTAAATCCTTCGCCATTCTTCAACTCCTTCGATTCTTTCCTAATATGTTCAGATAAATAACTAACCTTCTAACACATTCTACCTAAGATTGAAAAGGTAATCAATTCTCATGTAAGCCTCTCTTGTTCCGTGATAGATCTCAAGGGGCATATCGCTGTCCCAGGAGTTTCAAATCAAGTCCCGATCATAGGTTACACCTAATCCTCAAATCTATCCAATGAAGCAGTTTGAAGATTACTAATGGAAAGGGAGGATGGAAGCTAACGCAACAGCCGAAACTCGCCCACTTCCCCAACCACTTTTCTCTTTTCCAGCTACTCCAGCCTTGCCGGACGGTAAATCGGTCTTATGGATATAGCCATTATCAAGCCAGCAATAGCGACTGCAATGCAGACCATGAAGGCTCTCTGATAGCTACCAGTTAAATCAAATATCCTCCCCGCCACAACCGGCCCTATACCACCCCCGATTGTGCTCCCAAATATCGTTATCCCTAAAATCACGCCCTGACTTCTGAGCCCGAACAACTCGGCTGGCCACAGCGACATCATACATAGTATCTCACCATAGGCTATTCCGAAAACAATGGCAAATATATAGAGCATCCACAACTCCTTAGCCACCAAAAGCCAAATGAATCCCGCCCCCATTAAAATAAGAGCAGCTGTAATCGTCGGTTTGTTCCCAAACCTGTCAGAAACGCCACCTCCCATAACCCTACCAACAAGACTGCTAAGACCGACAATAGATAGCACAGAGGCGGCACTCATTGGTGAGATTCCCAGCCCAGTAGCATGGACGACAATATGGACTATAACGATTTGTATAAAGAAACCGGCACAGACATAGATGAGAAAAAGTATCCACAATTGCACTGTACGAACTGCCTCTCGAAGAGAAAGACCTGCCACGTCCAAATTCGGCCTGTCTGCCACTGCCGTCTCCGCACCATATGGCGATAAGCCCTTTCTCCCTGGATCCCGTATCAAGAGTTGGGCTAACCCCACAATTAATATGAAGATACCAATACCTATGATGGTAAAGGAAGTGCGCCAACTATATATAGAAACGAGCCAGTAAGCTATCAGAGGCATAACCAGAGTCCCGACGCCTGTGCCAGCAATTGTCATGCCGGTCATTAGCCCTCTTCTCTTGACAAACCACCTGGCCACTGTAGAAAGTGATGGGGCAATACCACCACCCATGCCCACACCCACTATCAGCCCATAGAACAGATATAGATCCCAGATAGCGCTTATCTTTGACATCAGAAAATAGCCTAAACCTAAAAGTGAGCCAGAGCATGACATGACTACCCTTGGACCAAACCTATCATTTAACCTTCCAGCGACCATAGCAACAGCCCCACTGAGTATGAAACATAGTGAGTAGGCTCCCGAGGCTATAGCTCTTGTCCACCCGAACTCAGTTAACACTGGTTTAAAAAAGACGCCAAAGGAATACAGCGTGCCATACATTGACACCAAGATAAGAAAGCCAGAAATGACCACTATATAACCATAGAAGAATTTATGCTGCCCTTTTTGGTCATAGCTCAAGGGTCACCCACCTTCATCGGGAAGAGATGCAATGACTCTCTTCATTCCCGTTCACTATAGTTGCTTGTTGGGTTCGTCCATCTCTTGTTTGCCAGGACTACAGACGTTACTACCTGTCGCTTCGGGATCGTCCAGTACTTACTGAGTAATCGGTTCTTCTCTTCTTCGGGAAGAAGTCGATAGCCGTTCTTCTTATAGAACGCTATAGCCCAAGTTGCGTCGGCCCATGTTCCGATCAGTATCGGTTTCTCTGTTGTGGACTCAAGGAAGCACAGCAAACGGGTCCCAATTCCCTGCTTCCTTTTGTTTGATCTCACGTACGCATGACGAATGAGAGTCACATCCCTTTTGTCCTGAATCCCCATTACACCAATCAAGGCGTCTTCTTCCTCAAATCCCCAGAAACAAACCTGATCCTCAATCTCATGCTTTAGTTCTTCTCTGGACATGTACGGTTCGTGCCAGCAATCTACCGGTATCACCTCTTTGTATGCTTGCGCTGCCTCGTTGATGATCTCGAGAATCATCTCAAAGTCAGAACCTGTGCACTTCCTGATCATGATCCACTTCCTTCAGCCCAGCGACGGAATTGAGTGGGCTCACCTTAAGACATTGCAAGTCGATAAGAGAACAGGGCCATATCATAACTGTCCAAAAGTAATACAGATTCAAAAAACAGAGATGATAAACCTTAGGCCGAAGATAATTAGAATTGCAGAACAGACACTGAACACTATTTCGTGGATCTTATTATTCCATAAATGTTTTGATTTAAATGTTGCTAAGGACACAAATAGGCTCCAGATAAAATCACAAAACCAATGAACGATAGCAAATAAGAGAAAACCTATAAATCCAAAGGCATTAGCCATTAAAATCAGAGTTGCTCCTATCGTGGACCACCACACGAAAAAATATGGATTTGAACTTGTGGTTATTATTCCAGCTGTGAGAGAACTGTATGGTAAATCTCTACCTTCCGCTGCCATACTCTTTCTCCCTTTAAACATCTGGATGCCCATAAAAATAAGCATGACTCCTCCTACCAATCCAATAACCATTTTAATAGTGTCGGAAGTGAAAAACTTGGCAAATCCAAGATAGATGAGGAATATCAGAGGAGCTTCTATGATGCCATGCCCTAAAGCAATAAGGACACCAGCATTTTTGTCCTTGCGCCCCTTAGCCATTGTTACCGCGAATACAGGGCCCGGCATCATGATGGCACTCATAGAGATAGAAATTACCGAAATTAAAAATAATAAAAGATTGATAACTCCTTCCATAATCCTTTCCGACCGGGGGGCAGACTTGATTATTGAGTTTCAGGCGAAAATCAGCAGCGCCTAATAACTCCAGCGCCTGCCTGCCGTCAGGCAGGGATG
>CAZFJD010000172.1:0-7531 GCA_964518775.1 uncultured Syntrophaceae bacterium | reverse complement strand
AAGAGAATCCCAAATCCCTTTGCCAGCTCATAAAGCTTCTTGTGGAAATCTGGTGGAGGAACGATATAGCCGCCTTCCCCTTGAATAGGTTCAACAAAGATCGCAGCAACCTCCTCCGGAGGAACGCTCCTTTTGAAGAGATCTTCACGAATCCAGTCGACACATGCAATGCTACATCCTGGGTATGGATGCCGATGATATGGGCAACGGTAGCAGTAAGGAAAGGGCACATGGGTCACACCAGGAACCAGGGGAGAAAAACCTTTCTCGAAGATCGCTTTGCTTGCTGTTAAGGAGAGGGCACCCATGGTCCTTCCGTGAAAGGCTCCAAGAAAGGCCAAGATGAGAGGCCGCTTGGTATGATACCTCGCAAGCTTCAGGGCAGCCTCAATCGCCTCTGCCCCGGAATTACCGAAAAAGACCCTCTTTTCCTTTGGGCCCGGAGTAATCTCCGCCAACTTAGCAGCTAAGGCAGACTGGGCATCGTAGTAGAAATCGCTTCCTGACATATGGATGAGCTGTTCTGCCTGGCGACGGATCGCCTCAACGATCCGCGGATGGCAATGACCGGTATTGCAGACCGCAATCCCTGAATTGAAGTCGAGGAATCGATTTCCATCGACATCCTCCACCCAAACCCCTTTTGCACGCTTTACGACCAATGGATAGGCTCGGGTGTAAGACTGGGAGACGAATTTTTGATCCCTTTCGAGGACCTTCCTCGCCTCCGGTCCGGGAAGCTCTGTCATAATAGAAGGGATGGGTTCCAAAATTTCTGAGTCCATCTCTTTTTCGTTCGAATATATGGAGTTTTCAGGGTGAAGTCAACCCAGTTGAAAGTCTTTTGTCTGAGGGTTAGGGTGACGAAGCCGTCATAGCAAATTAGTTCGATAAAAGGTAGGCCAAGTTGTCCAGGATTGTGGTGAAAAAAACATCCCTCACCACATATCCCTCTGGGACTGTAATCTGTGCTGGCGCGAAGTTGAGAATTCCTCTGATCTCTGCATCCACCAACATATCTGCCACTTTCTGCGCCTCCGAGGGAGGGGTTGTGATGAGCCCGATTTCGATCTTCCTCTCTTTCGTGACCTCTTTGATCCGGTTGATATGAAGGATCTCCACAGGCTTGCCTAACTTCTCTGAAACCCGTCCGATCACCTTTGGGGGATCGATATCGAAGGCTGCAACGATCTTATAATTCTGCTTTAGAAAATCCTTATATGAGAGCAGAGCGGAGCCCAGATTCCCAATGCCGACGATGGCCATCCTCCACTCCTTATTTAATCCCAATATTCTTTTAATATCGGCAAGGAGGTCTTTCACGTAATAGCCTACGCCTCGGATTCCGAACTCACCGAAATAGGCCAGGTCCTTTCTTACCTGAGCAGCATTCACCATGCACTTGCCTGCCAACTGGGCAGAGGAGACGACTTTCTCCCCTCTTTCCTCCATCTGCTCCAAGCATCTCGAATATCTCGATAATCTCCTAATCGTGGCCTCCGGTATCTTTGTATATTTCAATTTTGTGACTCCTTTCACAAATTTTAAGGGAATATTTATTAGATTCTCATCAATTTGTCAAGTCTGTTCTCAGTGATTTGTGAAAAAATTGAAATGAGGTAAAAGGAGGTTAAGGAATTGGAATCTATCTCTTTTTTGATAACTGTTTTATTGCTTCCTCGAGGCGATTATTAGCAAACTCCAACAATTCTTCCGTATACTCCAGGTTATGTACGCCTTTTCCCATCTTAGCTAAATTGTAATTGAATTCTGCCTCTCCGAACAACTTCCGATAGACAAAGGTATGCCCTCTCCTACGTTCAATTTTGTCGATCTCTTCTCTGACACGATCGATCTTAGGAGTCACCTTTCTCAACAATTCCTCAAAACTCTTTTTCCATCGGACGACCATCTCCCCATAACTCTGGTCATGGCATTCAATACAGCGCTTCTTAATGGCATCGAAGGCGTCTTTCTTTTTTGCCGTCACACCACGATGGCAATCAACACATTCGACCACATCCAATTTATTGCTCGGTCTGTCCTTCACTCCGATGCCGCCCTTTCCCTGAACCAGTCTTTTCACCGAGACATGACAGTCCTCGCATTTGACTTGCTTAATCTCCTTTCCGTGATGGCATCCTGCACAATTCTTCTGAAACGTCTTTCCGTGATTCTCGCGCGGAGCATGGCAATCTGAACATTTCAGACCCTTGCCACTCACATGGGTCTCATGAGAAAATTTAATATCATTGAATGGAACAGTCCGTTTCTCCATTCCCACATGGCAGAGAGTGGTGCAGGTCATTTGAGTCTTAAATTCCCTGGGCCTGTGACTCTTATTGATCGCAGCCAAGGCTTGTTCAGTCTTATTGTTGGCGGCATTGAGAAGTTTAAAGGCATATTCAATATTGTGAACGCCCTTTCCCAGTGAAACAAAGCTGTAATTGTGCCGGGCCTCATTGAGGAGATTCCCGGCCTTCTTGAAGTCCGGAGAACCGCCCCGACTCTTTTCTAAATCGTAGAGGGTCCGTTGGACATTAAAGATCCGCTGGTTGGTTTCGTTCTCTGCCTTCGAAAGAAGGGCTTTCCAATGCTTTAAGGTTTCATCGTACCCTTCACCATGGCAGTCCACACATGCTTCTCCGATCGCCTTTTCTGCATACTTTGTGGTATGGAGCGCTGCCTGACCTTCCTCACCCTTACGATGGCAAGCCACGCAGTCGACATTGGTGGTAAACATGAGGCTGGCTGAGTCAGGCACTCCAATCCCTCCGCTGCCACGATACATCCCTCTCGGTCCCAGGTGGGTCTCCTTGCTGTGACACTTGTCACAGACCGTGGGAGAGTGGACAAAGGTCAAAATCGGCCCGATCTCATGTCGAATGGGCGTATGACAGTCTGCACATTCGATCTTGTGGTCGGTGACATGCGTCTTATGCATGAACGGAGAGGCATATTTCGTATTCAATATGGTCGGTTCACGATGGCACTGGAGACATTTTCCCTCAGGGACATGGCCATCCCCTTGCACAACATTCACATGGCACTTTTCACAGGCTACCCCTCTGGCAATATACTTCCGATGATTGAAACTCCAGCCTTTGACCTTAATGTCCCCTTTAGGCTCGATGTGACAGGAGGTACAACCCCCTATAGCACATGAGATGCATTCCTCTTCTCCTCTGGGTCCAGTGCGGTAGTAATGACAGATGAAACAGTTTGTGTCGTGAACTGTGAGGTGTAACCCCTGGACGATTTGGGCGTGGCAGGTGGTACACCGGATCTTCATCCCCCTTTTTAACTCGCCCAGATGCTTTCCATGGGGAAAGCTCACATTCTTATAGATCATATTCCCTTTTAACTCTTCTATCTTATGACATCCCTTCTGCAAACAGTTACCATCGTCAATCTCATAATGGAGTTTCTTCGTCCCTTTTCCAATCAGGACGTAGGTCAACGCCAATTGAAGATCAACCCATTTCCCTTGGAGATGATTCACCACACCCGGCCTGCGGTGACAATTGAGGCAGGTGACTTGATTATGGGAGGAGATCTTCCAGGATTCAACATACTCCTTCATGTTGTGACATAGGCCACAGAAGGAAGGGCTCTCCGAATATCGAAAGACTCCAACAAATAACACCAAGAGGAGAAAAAAAAGAAGGCCATAGATCGCCTTCTTTTTCCCCATGGAAAACCATTTGAGGATTCTTGGAGGAAGATTCAATAGAAAATTCAAAGCAGGTTTCATGTCAAGTTTTTTGAAAAAATTAAGAGGAGGTCACAGGGATCTTCGTATGACATTTCATACAAGATTCAGGTCCTCCCGCAATCGCCTCTTCATGGCACTCAATACAGGTCAACCTCCGAGGACGGTTCGTTCCCGCCTCCATCTTTTCATGAGCAATGTTTCTGTGACAGTCGACACATTTCAGCTTCGACTCTTCAATGTGAATCTTATGGGCGATCTTCATGTGATGGGCTTCCTCCATCTCTTTTTCTGTCACATGTTTATGACAAACCAGGCAGTTATCATTCACCTTCTCGTCGGCAAAAAAATCGCGGGGAAACAATTGACCTGCTTTCGCATGACAATTCACACAAGTGACCCTGTCAGGATGGATTTGAGAAGGTGCCCACATGGAGATGCTCGTCTGTCTGGCATGGCATGAGAGGCAGATGGCAGGATGACTGGTCAGTACATGTCCCATCCAGATGACCAACCCAGCTCCTATTAAAGTGGAGATAGGGCCTACACCGAAAATGACCCATCTCGATTTCAAAATCTTTTTAATATCTATTTTTTTTATCGTCGATTTTACTTTTTTTATCTTGTTCAATACTTTCATCGATCCCTTCCCCATTCTTCCTCAATGAAGTTTAAGCCTTTGAAATAATGACCAAGGTATCGTTCCAGGCTTCCCCACCGCCGATGGGGTCTGACTCTCCGGGTATGACTTGGTTTGGAGAGATGCCATTGCCTTCTTTCTCCCACCAGACCAACCGGGTATTGGGATCCTTGCTCTTAAACTTCTTTGCCCGGGCGATGTGGCCATATCCCCAATGACCTAAATTTCTTTCAATGGCAACAACCCTCGGATGGATGCCAAAGGTTAATCGGGCATCCATGGTAAGGGACCCCTTTTTAGTAGAGATTCTGACACGATCCCCTTCTTCGATGTGGAGCATTTTGGCCACATCTCTGTTAATCCAGATAGAATTGTGATGTTTAATCTCGGCGAGCCATTTAAAATTGGCTGTCCTCGATCCCATCACATTCGGTTCATAAGTGACGAGGACAAACTTGCCTTTCAGATCCCCATGACCTGGAATGGGTTCATACGTGGGAAGAGGTTGGAATCCCTTCCTTCTCAATCTCTCAGAATGGATTTCGATCTTTCCTGAAGGTGTCTTAAGCCCTCTTGATTCGTAAGCTCTATATCTCGGTTTCCCATTCTTATCAAACCAGACTCCATGCTCTTTTAAATACTTCAAACCTCCTGCATTTTCCAATTTACCAACCCCTGAGATCGCTTTCTTAAGGTAGTCCTCCGTTGAGTTGAATTTGAAATTTCTCCGCAGTCCTCCACCGATCCTCTGGGCCAGTTCTATGCAGATATCGGACATGGGAACAGACTTCCCATAGGGATGGACAATGGGCTGCTGAAGGGCAACAAAAGGAATCAGGTCCAAAGCCGGAGAAGAGTCCACTCCCCAGGTCTCCAGGTAGGTGGCCACAGGAAGGACAATGTCAGCGAACATGGCTGTTTCGGTCATATAGCTATCTGCGACGACAAGATACGGAATGAGTCTCTCATCTTTCAATACTTCAGAAGTCAGACCGCTTTCAGGATTGGTATAGGCAGGATTCGATTCGCAAATGAAGGTCATCTTAGGAATTAATTTTCCCCGTTTTACCATCGATATAAACTTCTGTGGATTGAGCCGGCCTTTCTCCAGATCAAATGAACCTATCTCCCCTCCATTAAGACGGTATGTCCTGGGGAAACAGTATCCTCCAGGAATATCGATGCTTCCCACAATGGCATTCAGGAGGAAGATGCACCTCTCATTGTAAACACCGTTGAAGTGGCTGCTCACTCCGCGGCCAGAAATGGCAATGGCAGGCATGGAAACAGCAAATTCCTTTGCGATTCTTTCGATATCCGCAGCAGCAATCCCACTGATCTTCTCCGCCATCTCAGGAGTGTACTTCGAAAGATATTGAGCCAGTTGAGAAACGGGAATATTCAAATACTTCTGAATGAAATGTGTATCATGGAGGTTGTCCTTCAGGATGACATTGGCCATGGCCAACACCACGACCCCGTCCGTCCCCGGAGTGACGGGAAACCACTCATCACTATTTCCCGCCGTATGGGAAAGCCTCACATCGAATGTCACCAATTTGGCCTTCTTTTGGAATCTTCCTTCCATCAATCTTCCGATGAGACCCGCATAGTACTCATGGCTCTCATAAAAATTGGAGCCGAAGTTGAGGATATAGTGGCTATTGGCTACATCCGGAACTCCCTTCTCCTCCCCCCAGGTCAGCCATTGTCCTCCATCCCTGTTTCCAAAGTGGAGCTGATCATCATTGAGGATCAGAGTTTTCCCAAACGCATCCAAGAATAGCCTGATGAGGCCGTGGGGTTCATGTTCCGATTGAAAGACGAAGTCTTCCTTCCCTCCGCTCTGGTAGATCGTCTTCAACCTCGATGCGATCTCGCTATAGGCCCTCTCCCAAGAGATCCTCTCCCACTGCCCTTTTCCCCGCTCTCCTCTCCTCATCATTGGCGAAGTAATGCGATCCGGATCATAAGCTATGTTCACACCGGCTAATCCTCGTGAACATAGCTTTCCAAGGTTGTTGGGGTGTTTCGGATTTCCTCCAACCTTCACCAACTGATCGCCTTCTAAAAAACCGATGATCCCGCAGCGGGCAGGACAGAGTTGGCAAAGGCTCGGAACACCCTTCAGAGGCTTCTTCGTATGTCGTGAAACCTGTTTTCCTCCCCACGCCTCCCTCGCATAGGCAGGGAGTCCAAGCAAAGGCTGCATCAGCAGTGTCTGCACAGTACCAAGACATAATTTCAAAAAATCACGACGTATCATCCCAGCTCTCCTTCTATCAACTCAAAGGAACATATTGGCCACCAAAGACCATCACATATCTCATGATGAAGACGCCGATGGAGGCCAATATGGCAGCGATCAATAAAAAGAAAAGCGATTTCCTTGTCCTCTTAAAAATGATGATGATGGAGGGGACGACGTTCCCAAAAACGTTATCCACCCAGATATACAAGAAGCTGAATTTACCAAGACGGACAAGCTCAACGGTTTCAAAGGCATCCTCTGTGTGGTAATACATGACCGTGAGGTCAGAAAATACATAAAAAACATTCAGAATCATGAACCCTGCCATCCACTTCGCAAGGAGATCGATGATATGCAGATCCTTTTCTCGGTCCTCCAAAGGTTTTTCTTTATAGGTAAAATAGTAACGAACGATGGCGACGACGAGCATAAAGGCCATACCCGAAATCATGGCCGAGCACAAAAAATAAGAGGGCATGACAGCTGTATTCCACAGGACTCTGGCTTTGGCAAAACCCAGAATGAAACCGGTATATCCATGAACGCTGATGGCAAAGGGAAGGCTGATCACCCCAAACACTTTTGACCAAAAGACATTTCCTTTGAACAAGAAGTAGATATAGATTCCTGTAAAGGTCGGGTAGGCGCAGAGGAAGAAGGTTCCCCAACTGATCGGTGAAGTGAGATTGAAATGGAGAAAGAGGTACCAGAAACGTAAAGGCTGAAAAAGATCAACCAATAAGAATATGGGTGATATAGAAAAAAGAATAACAACAAATATGGCTCCAATTTTGGCCACAGGTTTATACTCATTCTTTCCAAGTAAGGTGGCCGTAATGGACACGATCGAGCATCCTGCATGGAGCCCGACGATATGGAAATAGATGGCAATCCATAAGCTGACCGCTTCATGATGAAACACATTGTA
>CAZFJD010000171.1:0-7532 GCA_964518775.1 uncultured Syntrophaceae bacterium | reverse complement strand
CCTCATTACAAGGTGAGGTTTTATTTTCGTAAAAAGGCCGCTGAACCCTCCACGACCCCGTTTTATTCCATTCCATATCCCCTCGGGAGACGGAAATATCAGGCATCTCAGAGGCTCTACTAAAATGAATCTGGTTAGGCATCTTTTCCTCTTAACCCTTGATCAGATAATTGTGAATGCCAAATGGCAAAGTTCAAATGTCAAATCAAATCCAAAGTCCAAAATTCAAAATTTTTTAGTTTGAAATTTGACATTCATTTGACATTGGGATTTTGACATTTGAAATTTAGAATTTAACCTCCTGATAGGCTTCTCTTGCCGCCTTCGCATTCTCTTCCTTTTTTACTGTGAGCTCCTCTCGAATCGATAACGCCACCGAATCGATCCCCACCAAGCCTGTCACCTTCGAAAAGGCACCGAGGATGGCTGTATTAACAATCGGGTTGGTCCGGGTACCGAGGCCATTCCGAATGGCAATGTTGGTTGCATCCACCGTGGCCATACGAAAATTTTTCAGGTGATTAAATGCCTCTGCCGAGTGGCTTGAATTGATGAGAATCCATCCACCGACCTTCAGGCCTGAGGTCACGTCGACAGCGGCCACTAAGGTTGGATCTAAGACGACGATGTGGTCGGGTTCATAAATATTCACCCTCAACTGAATCGGCTGCTGATCAACCCGCAAAAAGGCCATCACAGGTGCCCCTCGCCTCTCCACACCGAAGGCAGGAAAAGACTGGACATGAAATCCCTCATGGAAGAAAGCGACGGCCAAAACCTTGGAGGCTACCTGTGCTCCCTGTCCACCTCGGCCATGAAATCTAACCTCGATCATCTCTTACTCTATGAAAATGTTTATGGTTTAGAGGTAAGGGTAATGATGCCGGTTTTGTAGTTGGGTTATGTCCATTGTCCAAAAAACCTTAACCCTTTTCACCCTACACCAAACTGGCTTCCTTACCATAACCGAAGACCCCTAACTAATTTTATCGCACTGGGTAGACCACTGTTAAAGCCTTTGCATTCTTTCTTCCCAAAGCTCGATAAGCATGGGGGATCGACGATTCAAAATAAAGGGAATCTCCAGGATCGAGGAGATACTGTTGATCTTCTGTCCTGAACTCCAATTTTCCTTCCAGAAGGTAGATGAACTCTTCCCCGTCGTGGCTAAAATAAGATAATCTCTCAGGTCTTTTTCTTTTGAACTCCACTAAGAAGGGCTCCATATATTTCTTGGGCTTTTTGTAAGCTAAGGCCTCGTAGTAATAACCACTCTCCTCCCTGCCAAAATAGCGAGAATCGATCACTTTGCTTTCGTCCTTTCTAACGACGACCACCCTTTCCTCAGAGCCGTCATCCTGAAAGAAGAAACTGATGTTCGTATTTAGGGCCTTTGAAATCTTGAGGAGTGTTGCAATGGGAGGAGAGACCATTTCTTTCTCTATTTGAGAGAGAAGCGGTTTGGAGAGCCCAGTCCGGTCGGAAAGATCTTGAAGAACGAGGCCTGCCTTCTTCCGAAGGTCCCGAATCTTCTCCCCAATATGAAGTTTCCTCACTTCGTGTCTGATATCCTCTGCAACCATGATTCTTATGTAATCTATCCGGAGGATCCTGTCAATGATTTTTTTATTCATACTTAAATTTTTTTTAGTCTTACGAAACCCCCTTTAGGGACGGGTTGGTTTCGGGGATAAAAGAAGAAGGTTCGTTTCTGCCAAAGGGGTCAAATCAATTTGACAAACGGAGGATTTAGGGGTATTTTTGATTTGGAAATTTTAAAGAAACCCTAAGAAAGGAGGAATTGTTATGTTGAAAGTGAAGAGGAACGTTTGGGCCGTGTCATTGATTCTCCCAATTTTCGTCTTCTTACCAATCTTTTATTTCACGGCTTTGGGCGCAGACTACCCGACAAAACCGATTGAGCTGATCATTCCCTGGCAGCCGGGGTCTGCAAGTGATCTGGCGATCCGGATGATTGCAAAATTCGCGGAAAAAAACTTAGGTCAGGCCATTACCCCTATCAATATGGTAGGGGGCAACGCTGCAGTCGCCTTTGCCCACACTTATAAGGCAAAACCGGATGGCTATACGATCGCTCTGGTGACGTTCGATATTCTTACGAACCAGGCCATGGGCTCTGATATCAAATACGATTCGTTCGACTACCTGCTCCAATTTACGCATCAGCCCATGGGTCTTTTTGTTCATAAGGATTCGCCCTACAAGACTCTCCAAGATCTGTTGAACGCAGCCAAGACTAAACCAGGAGAGATCAAGGTAGGAACAACAGGTTTAGGTGGAGTTTTCCATCAGGCGGCCTATCTCGTGGAGAAAAAATACGGGATTAAGTTTAATATTGTCCCTTTTAAAGGGTCCGCAGAAATCTTGGCAGCGGAGTTGGGAAAACATGTGGAAGCCGACGTGAACACCATCACCTTACCCGCCCAACATGTGAAGGCTGGAACGCTCCGGATGCTCTTGTGCTTCAGTGGGGAGAGGTTGCCCGACTTTCCGGATGTGCCTGCGACCAGGGAGTTAGGGATCAGTGAGACAGGATATGAGAGCTGGCGGGCGGTAGGCCTTCCCAAAGGGATACCTGGGCCAGCCAGAGCAAAATTGGAGGCTGCCTTCAAGAAGGCCTACAATGATCCCGAATATCAGCAGTTAGCAAAGAAATCGAATTATGATCTCTATTACCGGACTCATGATCAGCTCATCAAATTCTTCGAAAACCAGTACCCCATGGTTCGAGAGATCTTAAAAGACTTAGGTTACGCCAAATAGGTTGACCGATGCGAAGAGACGCAGGGCAGGTTTAAACCTGCCCTGCGTCTTTCCCAGAAGGGGCTTTCCGACCCGATACTCAAAAACCCACTATTGTCCGACCAACGCCGTGACCGTAATCTCAATATGGGCTCCTGCTGGTAAAGACTTCACCTCTACGGTAGTTCGACCCGGGGGGTTCGCTTTGAAATACTCGGCATAGATGGCATTCATTTTAGAAAACTCTGACAAATCGGTCATGAAGACAAAAGTGCTGACCGCTGAGTCCATGCTGGAACCCGCCGCCTTCAGGATGGCCTTGATGTTCTCCAAAGTCCGCCTGGTCTCCGGCTCGATGCCACCCGGGACAATCTGCTTTGTTACGGGATCCATACCCTTTTCACCAGCCACGAAGACGAAGCCACCCGCCTTGATGGCCTGAGAGTAAGGACCCACTGGAGGACCTGCCTTATCGGTTTTGATGACCTGAATCCGTTTTTGTGGGACCTTCGCTGCCTTTGCCATGATCGTTCCCTCCTTTACGCCTTATTTTTTATTTTTGCGTGTTTGATCCCCTATATATTTCCCGTACCGCTTGATCGCCTGAGCCATCGCTAATACATTCTCCGTCTTGCAGTAGTCCGGTAAGCTATTGGCGCTCGTGATGATATAGCCACCTCCTGGAGCTAAGGCGGCAATCTTTTCTTTCACCTCCTTGTCCACCTCCTCGGGCGTTCCGAGTGTGAGGGTATAATCGAGATCGATATTTCCGAGGATGCAGACTCGATGCCCATACCGGGCTTTCACCTGATTGATGTCCATGGCACTCGGTTGAATCGGATGAATGCCACTCATCCCCAAGGTTAAGAGATCTTCCATAATGGGAAGGAGATTGCCATCGCTATGAAAAACCCAGGGTTTTTTTATGGCGTCGGCCACAATTCTTTGGCAGGGGAGAAAGAATTCCCGAAACATATCTGGGCTCATCCATGGCGATTTGGAGTCTGCAAGGTCGTCGGCTACGACATAAAAATCGAAACCCATCTGATTGAGATGTTCCACAACTTTAGCGAACCATTCAGAAAACCTTCTATGAATTTCTTTGACTAAGTTTGGATTATCATAAACATTGTAAGCAAATTGCATGAGACCCATACTTTCTAACATGGAGGAGGATCCCAAACGGATTCTGGCAAAGACAGCATATTCCCCCTTATATTTGGCGACCCAATTTCCGATCTTTTCATAACGTGCAGGATGGTCTGCATCAGGCAAATACTCATCGAAGAGCTTGAGAGACTCCCATGAGGTGAGCAAACCTCTCTTCACAAAAGAGCGGCCTGTTTCCTGAGTGGTTTCCATTTCTGCAATAAAGGGAGGAGAAAAGTCAAAGGTCACTTTTTGTGGGTAGTAATACTTCTCTTTTAGTCCCGCCCCAAGCTCCATCATGACCGGCCCGCTCGTTGCCTCCCCGCCAATGGGGAAACGATACCCAAAGGCATCCATCCCCAGTTTGGCACAGAGATCGCCCGGTGTGAAATCGCTCGTCCCCATAATCCTCGTTTGGAGTTTTTCATCAAAAGAGATCTCGAACCATGGAACCCTGTCCGGAATTTTTCTATTCAAAGCGGTCAAAACCCTTTCTCGCGGTTTCATGTCTCTCATCAGGTTCTCCTCAAATCTTTCTCAGCTCTCTCCTTCAGTTGGGAGCACCAAACATACTTGGAACACCTCGTGCTATTTGCCATATATCAAATTGGGAATAACAAGGGAGATCCATGGGACATAGGTCACCACCATCAGCATCAATACCATTACCAGCAGGTAAGGCACCAGGGGTTTAATGACAGCTGACAAAGGCTCTTTTGAGATGCCACACGCAACATAGAGACATGTCCCTACTGGAGGGGTGACATATCCTATCCCCAGATTCGCGATGAGCATGATCCCAAAGTGGACCAGATCGATACCGAATCTTTCCACCATGGGTAAAAGAAGGGGCACAAGAACGATCAAAATAGCGGTTGCATTGAGAAAGCACCCGGCGATAAGGAAAAGAATATTGACGAGAAGTAGAAATACCCATTGACTCGTTGAAATCGACATAATCAGGTTTGCTAACTTCACGGGGACCTGCCCGACGGTAAGGAGATAACCAAAAACGCTTGCAAACCCAAGAAGGAGACCCACATAACCTGTGATGACAGCAGATTCCACCAGGATTCTTGGAATATCTCTCCATCTAAGTTCCCGATAATAAAATAGTCCAATGATAAACCCATAAACGACGGCCACGGCTGCCGCCTCTGTGGCTGTAAATATACCCGTAAAGATACCTCCTAAAATAATCACAGGCATCATGAGGGCAGGAGCTGACTCTTTGAAGGCAACCCATATCTCTTTCAGGGATGCCCTCTTTTCCGTAGGGAAGCTCATCTTCCTTGCATAAAAGTAAGTATAGACGCATAGTCCTGCACCCATGATAAACCCTGGCAGAAATCCTCCTGCAAATACGGCTCCAACAGAAGTATTGGCCTGCCACCCATAGATCACACCAATGATACTTGGAGGAATGAGCGCTGCCATTCCTCCTGAAGCAGCCACGATCGCTGTTGCAAAGGCAGGGTTGTATCGAAGCCTTTTCATGGCAGGAATCGTTACCGACCCAATGGCAGCAGCATCTGCTGCCGACGAACCAGAGACCTCCGAAAAGATGATAGTTGAGACAATCACCACAAAACCTAATCCCCCACGGATATGCCTGACCAGAACATTCGTAAGATTAACAAGTCTCATTCCTACCCCTCCAGTTTCGAGGAAGGAACCAGCCAGAACGAATAGGGGGAGAGCAAGAAGTGGAAACGAGTCCAGCGAACTGAATATCTTCTGAGGGATCAAAATCAGAGGAACGTTGCCCTTAAGATAGGCGCTGATGGCGCTCGCTAAACCGAGAGAGAAGGAGATAGGGATGTTTGTCGCCATGAAAAGGATGATAAGAATAAATAGGATGGGGATCACGATTCCAAATGGCCCCTTTTTTTGAACAGTAGATAAATATGGTTGAGCGTGAAAATGAGCATGACAATAAAACTAATAGGAACAGAAAGATAAGGAAAGGTCATAGAGATCTCCATCCCAGGTGATAACTGTTCTTTGACTCGCATGGCGAGTTGAAACCCCTTGACAATGATGACCACCATAAAGAAACTGAGGAGGATGTGGATGCAGAGCGCAATAAACGACTGCCACCCTTTGGAGAATCTTTTTATCAAGGCATTAATACTGAAATGGACACCGCGCTCTAAAGCCAGGGCCGCTCCGAGAAGGGCTACCCAGACGAACAGGAACCTCGCAAGTTCCTCAGGCCAGGCAAAAGGATGGCGAAGTACATATCTTGAAATGACTTGAAGAAAGATAACCAGGGTAATAAGAACCATCAAAACGCCGCATGCAAACTCCGTCGGTTTCTTTAAAAATTTCTTCACCAACGAACCGATCCCTGGGGTTCTTATTTGTATTCCTGAATCCACTTTATTTTTTCAAGCCCAATAGGTTTACCATACTTCTCCAGGACCGCTTGGACACCGGCCATAAAGGGTTCAATCTCGGGCTTCACAATGGTCCTCTTCTTCTTTTTTAGGATTTCCATAACTCTATTTTCAGCCTCTTCATTCGCGTTTCTCTCCACCGGGACGGATTCCTTCCCTGCTTGAATGATGGCTGCCTGGAGATCACCAGGGAGGCCTTTAAAAAAATTCTCACTGATGAGCAGCATGATGACAGTGCTAAGATATTTTATATCCAAGAAATAAGGAGCCACTTCATCAAACTTCATACTTTCGTAACTCACGACGCTGCCTTCTCCAGCGTCCACAACTCCCTGTTGCAAAGCAGGATAAACCTCATTAAAAGGGATGGGGGTTGGGATCAACCCGAGCGTTTTCCAGGTTTCAATGACGATCGGATTTTCCAAGGTGCGTATCTTCATTCCTTTCATGGAGGCGAGATCGCTAATGGGCTTTCTCGCATAAACGCTTCTCGATCCGCCTACCCACCAACCCAGAATTCGATATCCCTTCTTTTGGGCAGTCACATTAAGGTCTTCCCCGAATTTACTGTCGAGCACTTTGTAAAGGTGTGGAAAATCCCTGAAGAGAAATGGAAGGTTAAAAATTTCAAGTTCTTTTATAAACCTTGCGGCGACGGCTGTATTCGGAACACAAATTTCTTGCGTCCCGATCAGCAATCCTTCTAATTGTTCTCGATCGTTACCCAATTGAGAGCTTGGATAGACCTGGACTTCTACTTTCCCCTTTGTAAGCTCCATTACCCTTTTGGCAAAGAATTCAGAGGCAATGTGATAAGGATGTTTGGTGTCCAGGACATGACCGAGCTTGATTATTTTTTCTGCCGCCTCTGAAACGCCGGAAACCAAGAAAATGAAGAAAGCGCCTAAGACAATGACCATGTCAAAAATCTTCACCTTCATTCAACTCCCTCCTTTCACATGTTGGTTTAAATGTTATCAAATCATTTTGTTGGAGACTATAGCAGTGTGAGTAGGTACTGTCAAGACATCTGGGTTGCTTTGTTGACACACAAGATTCTCATTTGGTATAAACAACTTGAGAAAAAGGAGGTAAAAGCAATGGTGGAACATAAGGGGGTTATGGTTCCCATGATTACTCCATTTCAGGAGAATGGCGACCTTGATGAAAAGGCGTTAAGGGAATTGACCCATTACCTCATCGAGAGAGGCGTTGATTCAC
>CAZFJD010000170.1:0-7554 GCA_964518775.1 uncultured Syntrophaceae bacterium | reverse complement strand
ATAAATCACAATTACCAAATGCTCAAATTACCAGAACCTCTTATGATTTGTATTAGTCAATTGAAATTGGACATTGATCGCCTGGGTATTCTTTGGTCATTGAAATGAGATTTTTATATACCTCCGATCTCCATGGCGAGATCGACCTTTATCAGGAACTCTTAGAACTAACCTTCTCCTCTTCAGTCGAAATCCTCGCCTTGGGTGGCGATCTTCTTCCTTCTTTCCCTCCGACGAAACGATATGAGGATATGGTTCCAAACCAGAAGACCTTCATCGACGAGTTTCTCCTTCTTTTCCTGAAGAAGGTCTTAGAAATCCCTTTCGTTGAACAGATCTTCCTCATCCCAGGAAACTGGGATCTGGGTTATCCTTATCTCTTCAAGGAGCCGATGGAAGGGCTCATCGATCTCGGTCAGAAAATTCATCGACTTAAGAACGGGTATGAACTCATCGGTTATCCTTTTGTCCCTCCCACCCCATTTCGGCCAAAGAATTATGAAAGGATGGACGATCCCGAGTCAGCCTGGCCGCCTCAGAAGAACCCATCGTATATCAGAGCCTCCGATCAAACCGACCAACTCACCCCTATTGACCCGTATCTCTATCTGAGACAGCGAGAGACCATTCGAGAAGATTTGGATCAACTCCCAAAGCCCCTTCATCAAAAAAGAGCGATCTATATCATGCATTCCCCTCCCTTTGGGACTCGATTGGACACCATTCAAGGAGGAAGATCAGCGGGAAGTCGTTCCATCAAAACCTTTATTGAAAGGCGTCAACCGTTCTTGACGCTTCATGGTCATATCCATGAGTCGCCAGAAATCTCAGGTGCTTACTTCGATCGGATTGGAGAGACACTTGCTATCAATCCTGGACAGTTTGCCCGGGCAGAGAGAGGATTTCCTCGACTTCATGCGGTCATATTTGAAATCGAGAACCTGGAGGGAACGCTTAAACATACCTACTACCATTCAAATTCCAATAACCAAATTCCGAATCCCAAATAATTTCCCCTGCCTGCCGGTAGGCAGGGAATTTGGTTATTTATGAGACCACTTAATACAACAATGTTGGTAACTCTACTCATATCGATCCTCTTCCTAATCTCCGTTCCCAGCCCTGCTCAATCACAGACCGATCCTGCGTTCGACTGGCATGATCTCTATGTTAAGGTTCGTGACCGTCTCATCTCGAAAGAGGAGGCCCAGGCCAGATTGAATGATTTGGAGATATTGCTGAAAGATGCCTATTTAAAGAGCCGAGGAAAGGAAACGGATGACTGTCTCGACTTTCCCTTAAAGGGGTATCCCATCCAATCCATTGGTGGAAAAGGAGGAAGTGGATACCAACCTGAGGGTTATGACTTTTTTGATGGGAATGATCATAAAGGCCATCCAGGTCATGATATCTTTATCCGGGATAAGAACCAAGATGGGCTCGACGATTTGACAGGAAAACCTGTGGAGGTTATCTCGGTCTCTCCAGGAATAGTCGTCTCCGTCAACCTCGATTGGGAGCCGTCAAGCCCTCTTCGAGGCGGAAATTATATCTGGATCTACGAACCCATCAAAAGTCGATACCATTATTATGCTCACCTCAGGGAGATCTTCGTCAAAGTTGGCCAGATCGTTTCTAAGGGAGATCTTTTAGGAACGGTTGGAAGGACAGGGGTGAAGGCTTATCCGAAACGCTCGCCTACTCACCTACACTTCGTCGTCCATCATTCGGTGAAAGGATACCCCAAACCGGTGAATCCTTACCCGGAATTGGTCAGAGCAAGTCGTGGACAGAGATAGTGCCTGCAATACAAAAAAAGATTTGACATATAAGAAATTAAATGGTATAGTTTTTTTGTAGGTTGTAAGAAGTATTTGTTTGGATCACAAAAGGTCGCAAAAGTGCTTCTGAAGACTTTTGCGATTTTTTTTAGGACCAAGGCTATTACAACTTACTTGAGTTTAAAAGCAGAAAGGAGGTGAGTTGTAGTGGCCAAAGGTCGTGTGAAATGGTTTAATGAGAAGAAGGGCTTTGGGTTCATTTCCAGAGACGATGGAGACGACGTCTTCGTACACTTCTCGGCCATTAAGAGGGATGGATTTAAGACCCTCTATGAAGGCGATGAGGTAGAGTTCGAAGTATCCAAAGGTCCAAAGGGCCCCCAGGCAACCAATGTTGTCGTGGTGAGCTAACTTAGAAACTCATTAGACTGAAAAAGAAAAAAGACCCCAGGTTTTTTCACTGGGGTCTTTTTTTATTCTGCCTTCCCGGGAAAAGTTCAATGCTCGAGACACAATTAAACTGTAAGAGTCACAACCGAATTGAGCGTATATCGTGAAGGTAACTCCTAACTGACAAATTCACCTACTAATCTCCAGATATTGCTATGATGGGCAATTGAGGAGTATTGTTTGAAAGTCTTATTGGCTTTTTTTTGATTTTCTCTTTCTTCAGAGAGTCCAGAGGAACTCGCACACCTTTTTCAAAGAGAAAAGTGTATTTACCCTTTTGTGCTTTTTCGACCTCAACAAGTTTATCAAAAATGTCCGGGTGAATATCGAGTAATGCTTCAAAATCATTTCTGCACTTATAAGCACCACACCAACATTCTGCAGAAGTGTTCAGATCCGCTGTCGGACTTATTGGTAGATTATTCAGTTCGATGTACCTTTTTACTTTTTCATTCGACCAATTAAAAATCGGGCTCACGCTGATGCATCGAAATGAAGGATGGTACCAGATAGGAACATAAGTTGCACGGATGTTCGATTCGGAAGATCTTATACCATCAAATACAATCTTTTGGCTTTCTATATTGGATAAAAACCGTCGGATGGGTGCGATTTTCAATGTTTCGCAACACCAGCGAGATTTTACCCCAGGAATCCCCCACTTTTTTGCGAGTTCAAAATAATTGTGAGGTGGACGGACGGTCACCAGAGGTACACTTAACTTGGAACAAACATTCTGAACATATTCCTCGACCTCCGGGAAACTCGCCGTTGTATCTGCGTGGATTGCAGTGATTTCTTTCCCGATTGCTTTCGCCAGTCGGCTGATGTAATAGAGTAGACAGAGACTATCCTTACCACCGCTAAATAGTACAAACGGTTTTCCCATCCTTAGAGTCTTTAAAATATCATCTCTGCCTATTCCAATGTTGGATCTTGCGTAGATGGCTTGTTTACCTTGTAAGTGACATGCTTTAAAATAACCGTTACCATTGCTGTGGCAAACGTAAAGTGGTTTTATCGGTGATCCCTTTATCCATTTGGAGATTAATGTTCCAGCTTTACTACATTTTGGACAACTAACTTTGAGTCCACGAAAGTTCTTTTTCACTATAATTTTTGCTGCGGACTCCCAATCGTAGTCGTACCCCCTTCTAAGCACTTTTTCTGTTGTAGCTTTCATATCAACGACGCCTCCGCAAATGCCCTCTTGCAATCCTCCTTAACTTGATCAGGAAGTCTTTCCATTGGTTCTCATCTACAGTGCATACGGAAGTAGCTTGGTTACATGCGTATAAATACCAGAAACCTACGTAGCCAGCCGATTGTGCCGACCTTCTGAGCCTATTTACAGCATTTGGTTCGCAACATTCAGCAAAAAGGAAAACCTTGTCAACGTAGGGCCTCAGTTTCTGACGATAACTCCGATCAACCTCTCTGATAAATGATTTACAACTAATAACTGCAATTGCCTCGCGACAATTTATAAACTTGAAATCCATAATTCCATGCTCATATCCATTCCACCTACGCTCCCATCCTGGCAAATGAATAATGATATCGCACTCTGGCGAACAAGAGTCTCCTTCCTCTGTCAATAAATGGCCCCAATCGACTTCGAGCCCAAATGTGGAAAGATGCTCACGGATAGCGTAAATCAAACGTGCTGATAACCGTAACCCTTTAACAAACCCCAAAATAACTCCACCGGGCGATTCTCTTTCCATTTCTTGGATCTGTGGATCTACTCTCCATTGTGAAAGCTCTTCTTGGAGGGAGTGAAATTCCTGCAAATACAGCTGAGTGGCCAGACGCCCAGGTTGCACTCTTGCTGCTCTTCGCGGCATTGTTACTTAACCTCCCCGGAAATAACTTTTTCCACCAACGCGCGCTTTGTTAAACCCTTCCTTTTTGCAATAAGTTCAAGCCGATTCTTGCCGTCTTTATTTAATAAAAGTGTTCCCACTCCTTTTTCGGCATTTACAGAACGTATCCCTCCTTGACCGATTAATTTAGAAAAACGGTCCTTTATATTCTTCATCTGTTCCTCTGTGGGAAGCAAGAATTGGACAACGTATTCCCTGATATTGCGAGAGCTCGTGACGCGGGATATCACTTCGCTTATCGGAAGCTTTGGCTGGTCTTTCCTAAATGTAATAATGGCCCTGACGTCATCGGTGTTCAGGTCCCCACGCGCTACTGCCTGGGCAACCGGAAATTGATCTGCCGCTGGAAGTCGGCTAATCCGGTCTGCGATATCGACACGTTGAATTACACCCTTTGCCACAAAACGCCGTGCTTTCGGAGCAAGTTTTGTGACTCGTGTGAACTGGCGAAGCATCTCTGTAGACAACCCAATAGCTTCGGATACATTCTTCAAATTTCCTAATCCTTTACGGGCGATCTCTATTTTTTTTGCTATCTGAAGAAGGTTTAATTTGCGATGGATGCGCTTTGTGCTGGCTATTAGCCCAGCAAGAGCATCCTCGACTTCACTTTGGCTGTAATCTCTCTTTCCCGACCTACCATTTTTCTTATGCACTTATAAAACCCTTCCTTGAAAGCCAATCCTCCACAGCTTGTGCCGCCACTTCGTCAGGGCTCATGGCAAGTTTTTGGGCCGCTTTTTCAAGGCCTGCTCTGGCTTTATCTGATAGCTTCACCAGAATTGTCCGTTCCACTACTGGCCGTTGCGCCTCTTCAATAATCTTATCATCATTAGCGTGTGGATGTTCCTCTCCATATTCAACCATTCTTTTCTTTTGGTATGTTGTGAACTTTTGCCTTTCCATCTTTTCCAAAAGACGGTCCGCTTTGTCGATATCGCCAGAAGCAGCCCTTAAAACGCGCTGCACATCAATAGGGGTAACCTTTTTTGAACGTAATTTGCCCTTCATTTTGGGTGAAGCGCGTTCCTCAATATCTACGTATTGCCTTATCCTCTGCAGCGACAACCCAGTTTCAGCCTTTACTTTACGTTCGTCTCTGTCCATTTGTCTATATAAGTATGTAATAGCCTTAGCAGCATCAGCGTAATTAAGGTCTGTACGAGTCATATTTTCTACCAGAGAGCGGATGGAAGCTTGTATTCGATTTAATTTTCCAGCAAAGATAGCGCGGATCTTTTTTCTACGAAGGACATCTCTGTGTGCAAGGAATCTTCTCTGCCCAACAATAAGCCAATACGGCGGATTTCCATGTTCGCCCATGAGCACAACGGGTTGAAGCAAACCGTGTTTTGCTATACTGGCCGCCAACTCTTCAAGATCTTTATCGGGCTCGCTGCGGCGAACATTCCAATCAGAGACAATGATTTCATCTAACGGGATCTCGTGTATTTCATCGTTCATAGAGGCCTCCCACTACCTAAGAAAAAAGATAACAATATTTTCCGACTTCATTTTCATTACTGAAACAAGACCTGAGAAATATTCGCCAGCCTTGATTAGAACGAAACTCTAATTTGAAACTGTCAATTAAAGATTCCGAGGAGAAATCTACACAGATAAGCACAATTTGTCAAGCAATGCTTACAGAAAGAAATTAAAAGAGTGGAAAACCCTTGTAATAGGTTAAACTCGGGGGGACGGTCACAGGGTTTAGATTATCTCAACCATCTCCCGTAAGTTTATTAAGCATACTAAGAACTCCCAAGGCAAAAGGAGAAAAGTATTGTTTACCTAAATAGTGAGCTGGTTCAGGGATATTGATATTAAGAGATTTTCCAATCGATTGGCTTTTGCTAAAAAGGTCCCTGAAGAGGGAGGATAGCAGATATTCATCGTCAGACCAGGGCGGAATTAAAAGTGCTTTTGCCAGTCGGTCTAAAAACAAAAAGGTCTTAGTCCAGTTTATGTATTTTGGTATTTCTCTCAGTCCGAAGGCTTGAAGCAACTTCTGTTTTCTATTTATAGAATAACGCGGGATTTTTAGTTCAGATATTTTTGTTACAATCTGTGCTCGTGACCATCTTTCAAGGATCGTGTAGACATTCTTTTGGTTATAAAAAACTTCCTTAGCAATGGAATTCGAGTTGCCGCTTTCATTGGTGAAGAGATAAATAAGAATTTCAGTCCGGGCATCTACGCCCAAAATATTGCGCAAAAGAAGTTGAATTAGAGATGAATACTGAAGTTTCGGCTCAGCTGTTATATTTCTAAGTTTGAAAGTATTGAAGAAACTTTTGTATTCATTGATCACGTCCTCACCATATCCATAGGAATCGAATTTCCCAAGCCTAATTTTGTATCGTGCATTTTTATTATAGGAATCAACAAATAGTTCCAATATTTCAGGGAAAAAGGGAGGCTCTTTTAATCCCGGAAGTCGTTCTGAAAAAACCTTTACAATCCTTTTCAGCCGAGAAAGATTCATCCATTCCCCATTCTTGATTAACCATTCAGTAGATGCAGACAACAGACGTTTGTCTTGCAAACCTATCGTGAGCGTAGAGACAATCAGGGGCTCAAGATCTATGGCCCACTTTCTTTCCGGTTTCACATGGGATGCAACACCTAAAGTGGTCCAGTGTCTCCAGTGTATTTCAATGAGGTCGTTGTAAAATTTCTCTTTAAATTTTCTTAGCGATATCTCCATAGTTGTGTATCTCTAAAAAGTCCTTTAACAATGCTTTAAATACCCCTGAAACATCCTGAGTAACCACCCACTTCGCTGCGATTTCCATCTCGTTCTCTGTAGGCTTAAGAGTAAATAGATCCTGTACATGGTAGTCATCTCGATCAACCGCTGCATATAATTTGAAATGGATCTGGTCGACTCGACTAATGAAATAGATAGTCAGGAAATGCCCATAGACTCTTCTAACCAGTCTCTTCTCAAATCCCTCTGGCAACCCTGATTCAACTTGGGAGGTTGGTCCGAGATTGAGCCAACCCGCCGGTAAATCAAAATCTCGGCCTACTTTATTCGCCGCCTCAATGAGCCAATCCTCGAATTTTAAAATTCTTTGAATAATTAAACCTTCCGGGGTTTCCAAAACTTTTCCCAAAACGTCCACGTCTCTTGTTGTTCGTATCACGAGACCAAGTGCAGACAATGCTGTCCCTCCGCATATTACAAGGGCATACGGAATCCCGCCGTGTACCCCTATCTGGCGATCAAGGGCCTCAAAGATATCGTTGATGATATCGGGTTCTACTGGCCTCATTTGATTAGTATTTAAAATACTTATAATTAGTGCTTTAAATACTAATTCATCCGAACGGATTTGTCAATAGAAATCTTCAGTCAGATACTTACGCTGGGTTTTGAATCGAAGAGTTGGATATAATGGTTAGAAAAATCATAGAAAAATGGGGACACA
>CAZFJD010000169.1:0-7604 GCA_964518775.1 uncultured Syntrophaceae bacterium | reverse complement strand
AAAAATTTAACAGGAAGGGGGTGAGGCCTAATTCTTTGAGCGCTGTCTATCTTGCAAGGAAAAAGAAACAAAAGAAGGATAAAACGAAAGGAGGGTATAAAAGATGTTTACTCGACAAAGGGCAAAATGGATGAAAACTTTTGGAGGTGTTTGTGTTTTTACTGTATTTACAATATTATTCCTCGGGGGTGCTACGTCAGTCTGTTCTCAAGAAAAAGTCGGACCTCTCAAAATCGGCGTTGCGCTCCCTCTGACAGGTCCTTCAGCGGTGACTGGGGAACATGCCAGGCGCGGTGCAACATTAGCCGCAGAAGAGATCAATGCCGCAGGCGGAATCCTGCGTAGAAAAATTGAATTGATATTTGCTAATGACGAATCTAATCCTGCTATCGGAGTTGCTGCGGCAGAACGGCTCATCACCAAAGATAATGTGGAAATACTGGTTGGAACATATAACTCCAGTGTTTGTCTGGCGATGATGGACATACCGGCCAAATATGGCATTCCTTACATTAGCGGAGGAGCGACAAGCGATCAAATTGGTATCAAGAGAGCATCGGATCCCAAGAAATTCCGGGCCTTTTATAAACCGGTCGTCCCTTCGTTCGTGTATGGCCAGATGTGGACGTGGTTTTGGGAATACATGCTCAAAGAGAATTTATACAAGCCTGAGAGTAAAAACATTACCATTGTGAATGAAAATTCAGCGTGGGGAAATGCCATTACGGATGCGATAAAAAAGTATTTAGGAGAGAGTGAATTATCAAAACAAGGTTATAAAGTCGTCCTTGCCGATCAAGTCCCACATGCCGAGACAGATTTTTTGGCTCAGATAACAAAGCTTAAAGCCTATAAGCCCGGGATTGTTTTTGGGATTTTAGCGGCTGTGCCCGCCAATTCTGCCTTCCAGAAGCAATTTGTAAATGCCGGCATTAAAGTTCCTGTTTGTTCTTGCTATACCCCAGACAATCCAGAGTTTAACAAAGTCACAGGCCCAGCGGCGAATGGCCTCATATGGAATAGCGTCATAAACCTTCTCCCCACCAAGGAAGGCAAACGTTTGAGAGAGTCGGTGCAAAAGAGATTCCAGAAGGATTCGGAGGTCAATGTTGCAATATTATACGACACGATGTATATGATTAAAGGAGCGTATGAGCGTGCGGGATCTTTTGATAGAGAGAAGTTTTTGGCGGAAATGGATAAAACGAAACATTTGGGAGCGGTTGGAACCTATGTCTTTGATCCCAAAACTCATGAAGGCGCTGCCGGCGAAGATTATATTGTCCCCTTAGCTTATCAAATTCAGGAGGGGCAGAACAAAATCATTTGGCCTAAAAAAAATGCTGAAGCTCAATATGTGACTCCATCATGGATGAAGTGAAAAAGGAGATAGGATGCTGGTCAGAGATTAGCATCCTATCTCTGTGTTACCTCCTTGTAAAATTTGGACAGCACCTCAATGCAAATTCTACAATGTACTGATATTATCAAAGATTTTTCTGGTTTGAGAGCCTTAAACGGTCTGAATTTATCCGTAGAAGAGAAAGAAATCGTAGGGTTGATCGGACCCAATGGAGCGGGGAAAACTACCCTTTTTAATGTGATTGCTGGTTTATATAGGCCCACCTCAGGAGAGGTGAAGTTCAGAAACCGAGTGATTTCTGGCCTACCTTCCTACCGCATTTGTAAGCTCGGGATAGCAAGGACCTTCCAACAACCTCAGCCCTTTCATGGTTTGACTGTGTTACAGAATGTCATGGTGGGTCATTATTTTGGATTACATGGAAGAGCAAAATTGTCGGTTTTGGAGATCTTGGACTATATTGGGCTCATTGGCCAAAAAGATGAATTGGTCGAAAATTTAACGATTGTGGGACAAAAGAAGGTTGAAATTGCAAAGGCCTTGGCCACAAATCCGAGCTTATTAATGCTGGATGAGGTGGCAAGTGGTTTAAATCCTGTTGAACAAGACGATATGGTTCACCTGATACGAAAACTCCATGATGAATTGGATATCACGATGATCATCGTAGAACATATCATGCGGTTTGTGATGACAATAGCCCATAGGATCATCGTTCTCGATAATGGGGCGATCATCAAAGTTGGGGATGCCAAATCAGTCAGCAAAGATGAGAAAGTGATCAAAGCTTACTTGGGAGAGGAATACATTGGCCCTTCTCGAAATTGATTCCATCGTTGTCCAGTACGGAAAAATGGAAGCGCTCCATGGGATCTCCCTGAACGTCGACCAGGGGAGCCTCACCGCCATCATTGGTCATAATGGAGGAGGGAAAAGCACGACGCTGAAAGCCACTGCTGGGCTCGTAAAGGTTCAGAGGGGCACCATCCATTTTAAGAATCGTCAGATCAGCAACATGGCTCCCCACGAAGTTGTGGTGGAGGGTATTTCGCTGATTCCAGCAGATCGAAAGCTATTTCCTTATCTCAGTGTCCGCGACAATTTAAGAATGGGTGCTTTTAGCAAACAGGCATGGACCCAGCGGAATCGTAATCTGGAGATGGTGTTTGAGTTGTTTCCCAAACTGGTACAACTTCAAAATAAAGAGTCGAGGACCCTGAGCGGCGGAGAACAGCAAATGTTGATTATAGGAAGGGCCCTGATGTCGGAGCCGGAGGTTTTACTCCTCGATGAACCGACAGCAGGGTTGGCCCCTCTTCTCGTCAACAAAGTCTTCGAGGTGATTCAAGACATCCGGAAAAAGAATGTAACAATCCTGATGGCCGAGCAAAGCGCTGCCAAAATATTAGGAATTGTGGACAAAGCTTACGTCATTGAAAATGGACAGATCGCACTTGAAGGGAGTGGTGAAGAGCTGACTCACAATCCCCTTGTCATAGAGGCTTATCTGCGAGTATAAGCGAAGGACATCATAAAGGAGTTTAGAACCTTGATCGATCTGATCATTGAACAGATTTTGAATGGTTTACTTACAGGTTCGATGTACGTCATGATGGCATTAGGTTTCTCTTTGATATGGGGAATATCCGGGATGTTTAACTTTGCCCACGGGGCCATGTACATGTTAGGAGCCTATATTTCTTATTCCCTTATCACGTGGGGGCTGAATCCATCTCTTGCCATTTTATCGATGATGCTCATCATGTTTTTCCTGGGGGTGCTGATCGAAAAGTTTTGTATAAGGCCCTTTGGTCAGTACCGAGGCACAATGAGTTATGTGATGAATTGCGTGATTGTGACCTTAGCCTTGGCGATTGCCTTTGAAACAGCGATCTTGCTTATCTATGGGGGAGAGTTCAAGACTGTCAATCCATTTGCCCCAGGGGTTATCGTTTTGGGTCCCTTCCAGATCAGCAATCAAATGATCTATAGTTTCCTGATCGGTGTTCTTTCTATTGTCGCCATTGGCCTATTTATTAAATATACAAGAATAGGATTAGCCATGAGAGCGCTTGCCCAAGAGCCTACCGCGGCTTCCATGATGGGATTAAATCCTGACGCCATTTATTCGATCACGTTTGGTATCAGCTCAGCCCTGGCCGGGCTCGCTGGTGCCCTTCTCGCGCCAGTTTATAGCATCTATCCTTCCGTAGGGTGGGTCTCCTTCCTTTATGCATTTATCGTCGTAATATTGGGTGGGCTCGGGAGCATGACAGGAGTCATCGCAGCCGGTTTCTTGGTCGGCATCATCAGAAATGTAGGAACGATTTGGCTTTCAGGTCAATGGATGATGGCCATCATTTTTGGGTCCCTGATTTTAGTCTTATTGGTGAGGCCGAGAGGTTTATTTGGAACCCGGGTGGGTTAGACTTGATGAAATTTTCGTTCGTTCAGAAAGATAATATCAACAGGGTTTTATTACTTTTTGTGTTGACGCTTTTCATCATTTTGCCTTTATTCGTCAAGAACCCTTACATCCTCCATTTAGCCATCGCTTCGTTAATGTGGGGCATCTGCGCCGCAAGCTGGGATCTGGTATTTGGGTATATGGGGATATTTCATTTTGCCCAAACGGCATTTTTAGGAGTGGGTGCTTATGCCTCCGGATTAACGTGTATGTACTTTTCCGTTTCTCCCTGGTGGGGCATCCTGTGGAGCGGTATTGTAGCCGGACTGCTCAGCCTCGCTTTAAGTTTACCTACCCTGAGATTAAAAGAAACGTACATGACCCTGGTGAGTCTCGGTTTCGTTTTTACGCTTTTTTATATTGTTTCTTCTTGGACCAGTTTCACCAAAGGTGAAAATGGTCTCTGGGGGATTCCCCCTCTGTATGAGGAGGTTTCGAAAGTCAGTTACTATTACACCCTATTAGGTCTTTTTATTTTTTCCATGGCCGTATTATATGGCATCGTCAAATCCAGGTATGGATTAGCCTTAATTTCCATCAAAGGTTCGGAGGATTCCTCCAAAAGCTTGGGGATTAATGTGACGAAAGTGAAGATCCTCATTTTTTTGGTCAGCTCCATCCTAACAGGGATCGCGGGATGGTTTTACGCCCATTACATACTCCTGGTGACTCCAGAAATATTTAAGATGGATTTAATGGTCAGCGTCATGGCCATGACCGTGATCGGTGGAACGGGTTCTCTCGTTGGGCCTGTGATCGGCTCCTTTTTGATTACACTCCTCCTTGAGTACTTCAGAATTGTTGGAGAGTACCGGTTTATTATCTATGCAGGTGCTTTATTTTTCATCATGATGTTAAGGCCAAAGGGGATCTACGGTGGGATACAAAATTTGATCGAGCGGATGAAAGAAAGATGAGATCTGGTGTGGAATGACAGAGCAGGAGGGATCATGCCCAAAAGGTTAGGTTGAGAGAACAATCCGTGAGTTATTAGGAGGAAAGATCGATGAAAATTTTGGTACTGGGTGGTTCAGGGATCGTGGGACGAGCCGTGGTCAAAGATTTGGCAGCACAGAAGGATGTGTCTAAAATTGTGATTGGAGATTTGAATGTCGCGAAAGCGAAGAAATATCTCTCCCAATTAAAGAGTAAAAAAGTATCGGTGAAATATGTCGATGTCTCTGACCAGAAAAAACTCGTCCAGATCATGAAAGGGTTCGATGTGGTTGGAAACTGCGTCTATTACGGGACACTGCTGGCTGTCACTCAGGCGGCGATCAAGGCTGGGGTCCATGTGGCCGACCTCGGTGGGATGTTCCACATGACAAAGAAACAGATGAAGTTTGATGGTCCTGCCAAAAAAGCGGGGGTGACTGTCCTTGCCTGCTGCGGCTCAGGTCCTGGGCTCGATAATGTGCTGGCCCGTTACGGTGCTGACAAACTGGATCGGGTGGATGAGATTCATATTCGAGCTGGTGGAGTGGCTCCTGCCCCAGGGAGCCCGCCAGTGAAGGGGCCTGGGATGACCATCCGAACGGTTTTGGATGAGTTTGCCATGAATCCTATCATTTATGAGAACGGTGGATTCAAGGAGGTGCCCCCCCTTTCTGGCAGGGAGATCGTCAAATTCTCTGACCCCATCGGTGAGCAACCCGCCTATTACTCCCTCCACACCGAACCTCTCACCTTAGGGATGTATATTAAGGGGGTGAAGGTGGTCACGTTGAAAGTCATCTTCCCTGATAAAGAGATCGAAAAAATTAATCCCCTTGTCGAAATGGGGCTTGCCAGCGCAGAACCCATCCCATGGGAAAGAAAGAAAATTTCTCCTCGCCAAATCGTAGACCATATCCTAGCCAGCCGCGAGCAGCAAGAGGAGGATCGAGGCCGTGAGGTCTGCGGAACGGTCCTGTGGGTGACGGGAATAAAAGATGGGGTGCCCACGAAGTTGACCTATGAGTATTGGGTCGAGCACGAGAAGAAGTGGGGGAATACAAAGACTGGAGCTCCTTTTGCAGTGGGCCTTCTCATGCTGGGACGGGGAGGGATCACCATGCGAGGGTTTGCGGCTCCCGAGCAGTGCATCGATCCCATATTGTTTATGAAAGAACTGAGGAAGAGAGGATTCGTTTTCAAAGAGACTGAGGAGAAGATTCGCATCCTATAATTTTCTCAACGGAAGACTTAAATCCTAAACTTTTTCATCCAGGCCCCCCTTTCGAGAGGGGTTGTTTCTTTTTAGAGGAGGCGTATTTTGAAATTAGGTGTTGATGTGGGGGGAACATTTACAGACCTCTTTGCGTATGGCGATGGTGGAAGGCGGAAGCTGATCTCCAAAGTTCCATCTACCCCTGATGATTTCACTATTGGGGTTCTGAAGGCTATATCGAGTACGGGTATCGATATCAAAGAGATTGAATTTCTCATCCATGGTTCAACCATTGCGACCAATGCTACTGTCGAACGGACCTATCCTATGACGCCTTTCATTACGACAAAAGGGTTTAAGGACTTCACGTTGATCGGCCGGTATCACCGGAGATCGCTCTATGATCCTTGTCAAAGCAAACCTGTTCCCATAGTACGAAGGCGTCATATCTTTGAAATTTCAGAGAGGGTGACAAGCCAAGGAGAAGTCCTTCAATCTTTTCCCCTCAAGGAGGCAAAATCGATTGCCAAAAAAGTAAAGTCCCTTGGGGCAAAGAGCGTAGCCGTTGGGTTCATGAATTCTTATGCGAACCGTGCTCACGAAGAGAGGATGAAAGCTGTTCTCGAGAGCATCGATCCCGGCATCTTTGTCTCTTTATCCTCAACGATCCCCAAGATCCGGTCTTTAGGACGCTTTACAACGGCCATCCTTCGGGCGTGCCTTCAATCCGTAGTTCAAAGGTACTTAATCCAGCTCACAGATCGTCTCACGCAACAGGGATTTCAAGGACAGCTCATGATCGTGACGAATAACGGCGGGATGATTGATGCGAAGCTGGCCGTCCAGAGGCCGGAGCTGATGCTCACCTCCGGGCCTGCTTCAGGGGTCAATGCCGGCTTATTTATTGCGGATACGACAAGACAAAGAAACTTAATCACCCTGGATATGGGTGGCACGAGTTGTGATGTCTCCATTATCGAGAATGGGCAACCCCTGATCACATCGGAATATGAGGTCGATTGGGATATCCCTGTGGTCGTGCCCATGTTGGATATTCGAACGATCGGAGCGGGAGGAGGGAGCATTGCGTGGATCGACGAGGGGGGTTCGATCAGGGTAGGGCCGAGGAGTGCCGGGAGCATTCCAGGACCTGCCTGTTACAGAAAGGGAGGAACCAAGCCCACGGTGACCGATGCGAATTTATTGCTCGGAAGGCTGGGGTCGAGACAGGCCTTTGGAAATGAAATACACGTGGATATCGAGGCAGCAAAGAGGGCCGTTAAAACTGTGGCCGATCAGATCGGCCTCGAGTTGATCCATTCGGCTGCAGGGATCATCACCATTGTGAATGAGAACATGGCAGCCTCCTTGAAGCAGGTTTCCCTGGACAGGGGAAGGGATCCGAGGGATTTTTCTTTGGTTGCCTTTGGAGGGGCTGGACCCATGCATGCCGCCTTCCTCGCTAAGACGATGGGGATCGGTCAGGTGATCGTTCCGAAGGACTCGGGCGTCTTCTGTGCTTTTGGAGGGGTGGTGATGGATTTCAAACACGATTGCGAGAAGACGTTTTACACCCCCTTTCATGAAGTCGACCTCGAATCCTTGAACAGACAATACCAAGAGCT
>CAZFJD010000168.1:0-7618 GCA_964518775.1 uncultured Syntrophaceae bacterium | reverse complement strand
GTCTTGATACGCCTTGTTTGAATGAGAGTATTGTTTAAAAGCGTTCGGGCATCCTGCTTCTTGATCCCCAGCTCTGAAGGTCTAGAAGGAAAGTTCAGATCGCTGATCAGTGTCTGGATGTTCGTGAGGAAACGCTCCGCAGAAACCTGGTGAGTTCTCAGTACCTCTTTCCCTTCCATGATCGTTGCCAGGATGGCCAGATCTTTTTCACACGTTTTGAAATTATAGCTCAAGCCAATGTTTGTGCAGGCTGCAAGACAGACGCCATGGGGCGCATCAACCATACCTCCTAAGGAGGAAGCGAGCGCATGGACTAAACCCAGACCACTGTGGCTAAAGGCAATACCTGCTAAATGTGATCCTATAGACATTCCCATACGGGCTTCACGATTGTCACCATGCGATACAGCCTGCCGATAGGAACCCCAAATGGAACGAAAGGCTTCAAGGGCCATACCCCGACTGAAAGGGTTGCTTCCTTGGTAAAGAATCGGACGCTCCGGAACCTGATCATGGGGCCGGGCCATGAAGCTTTCGGTGGCGTGCATCAGGGCATCATATCCCGAATTTCTCGTCACAATCGGGGGAAGTTCCATCGTCAGTTCCGGATCCACAATAGAGGCGACGGGGCGAATATACTCAGAGGAGCATCCGAGTTTAACACCCCCCGTAGTAAAAACCGTAGTCTGGGTGTTTTGCGAACCAGTCCCGGATGTGGTCGGTACGCAGACGATTGGCATGACCGGTCCCGGAACAGTCCCCTCACCCACATAATCTCCGAGCAAACCTCCATGCGTCATAATAATGGAAAGCGCTTTCGCAAAATCCATAGCACTGCCGCCTCCAACGCCCAAAAGGAGATCGAAATCGGAGCCGAAACGTTCTTTTTGCTGATCCACATCCATACTGTGAGGTTCACTCGGTGCCCCATCGAATAGCTCCACATCAAATGATCCTTTCAGCAAGTCAAGGACTCTTTGGAGAATGCGGCTGGCGCCGACCTGAGGATCGGTGATGATTAAGATCCGTTTAAAACCTCTTGATTTCAATACCTCTGGGAGCTTTACTAAAGCCCCAAAACCAAACAGGGACAGTGATGGAGAAAACGCGATGATTTCAGACACCATAACACCTCACGGTCTAAGCTACAAACAAAGATCCTTACTGCATCTTAAAGAATCCTACGCGCTTTGCTCTATGGGGTTAGGTCACGCCCAATTCTCTATGGATGAGGCCAAGTTTCCGAATTACAATTCTTAAGTGCTTAGTGTGGTGAGTCAGAAGTTCGTTTCCTTAAAAAGTCATTCCTGCGGAAGCAGGAATCCAGTATTTCCCTTCTGGATTCCCACTTTCCTGGGAATGACCCCCTAAAAAATATGCAAACGAATTATTGATTCAGGACACTTGTTTGTTTTCATTTGTTCATTGTTTCCATGAACCGGAGTTTGATCCACACAGGGTCTTTGGGCGGACGGGCGGGGGCATGGCTTTCGTCTATTTTGGCCACCGCCAGCCAGGGCCCCGGTTCCGTCAACCAAGTCTCCAACCCGACCTCGAATTCGCTCATGGTGGTCACTGCGGCTACATGCTGGAGGCCCGCCCCCCGGCCCATAGCAGCCAGGTCGGTCACCGTTGCGGTGGCAGTAGGTTGGCCACCGGTCAACTGGTATTGGCCGTTGTCCCACACGATGTGTAGTAGGTTGGATGGAGCCAGGCGGGCGATGGTCACCAGCGCACCGGGGTTCATGAGCGTACCGCCGTCGCCGTCCAAGACGATAACCTGTTGTTTGGGTTGAGCCAGGGCCAACCCCAAGCCGACAGACGGTGCCAATCCCAGGCTATTCCAGATATAGAAGTGCTGCGGTCTGTCGCCAGTAGCCGCCAGGTCGAACTTGGCATTGCCTGGGCCGGCAACAATCAGCGCCTGAGGCGCTCGGCTCACCAGATACCGCGTCGCCACCAGGCGGTTGATAATCCCCCTACCTTTTATCCCTTGTCCCTCATTTCCCATTACCACCTTCTCCATCCCTCGTCCCTTATCATTCACCCCTCCTTCTTCCACCCCACCATTTCTGTCGAGAGGAACAGGGCCACTGGCCTCTGGGCAGTGTAAGCTGTCTTGATGGCTCCATCTGTCAGCGTGGCCACCTCGTCAACGCGGCGTAGGGTAAAGTGCTGGATGTCTAGGGCGTCAAACACTGGCCGTGCTGCCCGGCCCATCGCAATTTGAGCAGCGTTGAACTCGCCCAACTCACCTCGCTGGCTGATGAGCATCAGGAACGGAATCTGATAAGGAATGGCCAGTGAAGCCAGGCCGTTAACGCTGTTGCCCAGACCTGAGACCTGCATCATCAGCAGGCCCCGCCGGCCGCCCAGGTAGGCTCCAGTCAGTACGCCTACTCCCTCTTCCTCACGAGTCAGGGGAACCACAGTAAAGAAGGAATCAGCCTCAGCCCGGGTGATGAGAGGGGCCAGCACGCTGTCCGGGACGTGACACACCACATCCAAACAATTGGCTTTCAAGCGCTCCAAGATAATGTCTGTCCAGGTCATAGGATACCCACTCCGTAAACATGCCAAGATGCCGTGCAGGATACAAATTGAAATTAATAAGAACTCGGCTTTTGGGTGAGTTGAATATATGAAAAAGAGAGTTGTATGTCAACAAACAAAGACCACAAGATACGAAGGAAGGTTTTAGGCCAATATTCCAGATAACGCTTACTGGTTGAAACATTACATTATTGCACAGCCATCCCCTTTTCCTTGTCTCCTTCTTTTTGTGTATTGCTCCAGAAGAAATCGCCCGTGTATGCGCCTCGTCCTCATTGATTGTCCAAGTTCAATCGCTTGGAATCCTCCCTATCATGATTGCCAGAACTGAAGACCAGAAGAAAAAATATGGAAGGCTGGTGGCATCGGGAGAAAAAATCATGGCTTCTGGATTGACAGAACCAGGGGCGGGCTCAGACGCCAGCATGATGAGAACAAGGGCAGAATTGAGAAAAGACGGTTATGTCCTCAATGGGACGAAATGCTTCATCTCGAATGGACCAATTGCTACGACGATGATCGTTTTCGTAACGACAGATGCCCTCCAGATCGCAGGGGGATATGGCTACATGACGGACTTCCCTTTCGAGAGAATGATGAGAGATGCTAAAATTACCCAGATCTATGAGGGAACAAACCAGATCGAGAAACTCGTGATAGCAAGAGAGTTACTTCGATATTTTTTTACCCCTCTTCGACAAGTGGCTTTTAATGGGTGACATCGGAGCCTTCACGAATCAAAATGTACAGGTCCCCTTCATGTTGCAAATGCCCTGCGGTCAACTCTGCGTATGGGCCGCTTCCCCAGAAGATATCCGCTCGTCCGGCCCCTTTGATCGCTCCACCTGAATCCTGGTTCAAAACAAACCGAGAGAATTTGGTCCACCCAATGATAAGCCCTTGATCATTGACGAGAGGTTTCTGGCATGAAATGAACCCAAGGGCACCCTTCGGGAAAATCTTCGAGTCTAACGCAACCGACCTTCCCGGGGTCAGGAGGACGCCGAGACTGCCTAAGGGGCCCTTCTCAGCCTGCCGAAAAAAAACATAGGAAGGGTTGTAATTGAGCACCTCGTCAAGGACCTCTCGATGCTCGGTCAAATACTTCCTTATGGCTTGCATGGACATCTCTTCACGCACAAGAAACCCCTTCTCGATCATATACCGCCCGATGCTCCGGTAGGGTCGGCCATTGGAGGCCTGATAATGAACCAAGAGGCGCTTTCCGTCCGGGAGCCTCAGCCTGCCTGATCCCTGGATGTGAAGAAAAGCCACATCAAGGGGATCTTTAAGCCACGCAATCTCGAGGCCTTTCCCCTCCAGCGCCCTTTCAACCTCGATCTGGTACCTGGAGTAATACGGCACGACCTTCTTACCTTCGATTCTCGCAACAATGTTCTCTCCTTTGAACTTCTCACTGAAGAGGGAAAGATCAATTCTCATCAGATCGTCGGGCGTACGGTATAGGGGATACTTGAAGGTTTCATCAGGAACCAGGCTTCCTTCATACACAGGCTCATAATACCCTGTAAAGAGGACTCTCCTGTCTCCAACCCTACCCGTGGCCCGGTAAACCCGAAACTTCTTCCTGATCTCTCTGCTTAGCTGACCTGCATCGAGCCCTTTTGACAGGAGATCGAGTAAAATCTCTTGGGCCTCACGCACCTGCTGGATGGTAAAATCGTCAGGCCCATAGTGAAATACTGTCTTTGGATCGAGGCGATCCAGGTACTCAATATTTCTCCTGAGGGCTAAGGTCAAGGATTCATTATCCATGTCGTCGCGAAACTGTTGGAAAAAGAGACGGACCCGTCTAAGAGCCTCCTCTGGCTGCTGCGCCTCTTTTTTCAATACAGGGTAGCAGCCGAGGCCGCTTGCCACAGTCAGAAGAATGAATGCGAGAAGAAAGCCCTTTCTAACACCTTTCATCACTATCGAGAATCCTGCCTGTTTCTCACTTTGTAGTCTATATATCTTTCTTTGGCCCGTTCCGATTGGTTGACATTCTTTTATTAGACAGTGTAAAGGACGTTTCATTCTCTCTTTTCTTGCTGCAGTTCTTCAGCGAACCGTTCTTGGAGAAACTGGTAGACTTTCTCCCCAATCTTAAGTCCCAGCTCGATGAACTCCGGTCCATAGATCTTCCCCGTCTCCGTGCGGAAGGTTTCTTTGATCCAAGAGATTCCTTCCATTCCCTCGGTTTCTTACGCTTCATGACGACAATCTCATTCCCCTCATTTAAGTACTTAACCACATCCTGGTTGAACTCTCTAACCCCTACAAATTTCATCTTGCTCACCTCGTAAAACTAATGCTACTACAAATGTGGGAATAAGCCAAAAAGTTTTTCTTTGGAGATACTTAGAGCTGGGACGTTGCTTTGGCTCTCAGGGTCTCTTGGGGAGAGGCCTGCAACCTCAAGGCTAAGATGAGGGGACAAACTGCGAACTTAGGATCAAAAATTGTTAGATTTGGGAACGTCTAAGATATTCGGTTCTCAAAATGTTCTTATAATTTAGATCACTTACAAAATAGCAGGTTGTTGGCACTAAAGTTGCTCCTTTATTTGATTGAAATCGGCCTGTAGGGTTATCAACATGGAGAATGGCGAATATTATATTGGTGTCGGGACAGAAGGAGACCCTAATTGCCCAAGATTGATACTGGGGTATATATTAGATGGGAAAAGAATAGAGATCTATAAGAGCCAAGAAACATACATTGTCGTCAATACGAAAACGGAAAAGTACTTAACGTGCATAGGTCTTGAACATGCCCATTACGTCTTTAAGGAGTGTGTCAGAACGTTGGAACCTGAAGGAAGGGCATAGTGTCATCCGGATCACATTGCCCTAATTGACAAATATAAAACTCATTCGAAAAACTCCTACAGAACTCAGATCATCTCTCCCCCTTTCTTTTTTCCCAGGGATGGGTAATGATATGAATCCATGAGCAAGAAGATAGCTGACGCATCTTCTGTCAAAGCTGCTTATCTGGCCCTGGGTCACTTCGTGACCGACCTTTATCCAGCTTTTCTTCCGCCGCTTTTGCCCCTTCTGATCGACAGGTTTCAAATCTCCTTTACTTCGGCCAGCCTGCTGGCCGCCGTTCTGACTTTTTCTGCTTCGTTGACCCAACCGCTCTTTGGCTTTCTCTTTGACAAGTTTGGGGGCCGGAAGATGATTATTCTCGGTCCTGTGGTAGGGGGTCTCAGCCTGAGCTTCATCGGCCTCGCTCCTCACTATTCATTCCTAATCATTCTTCTCATTCTGGGCGGGCTGGGGGTCTCTTCCTATCATCCCGAAGGAGCAGCTTTAACCACCTCCCTCAGTGGTCAAAGAAGAACATGGGGGATGTCCATCTTCATGTTGGGAGGAAACTTGGGCTACAGCTTAGGTCCCTTTCTGATCCTCATGGTTGTCACTGAATTGGGGTTGAGATGGAGTTTCTTTGCCTCGTTGCCAGCCATTGGAATGGCATGGCTTCTTCGCAGGTATCCTCTGCCGGAAAAAGTTCCGAAGATTCATTCCGCGTCCAGTGCTCATACCGAATCCTCTTTGAACCGGCGTGTTTTAAGGTTCAGCGTCTTATTCTCTGTTGTTTTGTTAAGAGTGACCACCGTCCTGAGCCTGATCACGTTTCTTCCCATGATCCAAAAACTCCGAGGATTTTCCCTGATCGCTGCCGGAAGTTCCAATACTGTGTTCATGGTCTGCGGCGCCTTTGGAGGTCTGATCGGTGGATACCTGGCCGATCGCGTTGGACGCAGAAATATGATCCTCACCTCCTTCCTTTTGGCTATTCCAGTACTTTCAGCTTTCCTTTATTGGAAAGGCCCGATGGGTTTTTTCATTCTGGCTCTCTTAGGTTTCCTCCTTTTCTTAAGCGAGCCTTCCTGCATCGTTCTGGCTCAGGAAATGGTTCCCCAGCAGGCTCGGACCGCATCCGGTCTCATCATGGGAATGGCGTGGGGTTTGGCAGGCTGGGGAGTCCTCGGCACTGGGGCTCTGGCTGACGCCCTCGGTATCGAATGGGCGTTAAGGCTCCTCTTGCTTCTGCCGACAGGATCCTTGATCCTTTCTTTTTTCCTTGCCCCAGGGATAGAGAGCAGCCGAAAGCCTTCCAACGATCAACAATGAGATGTCAGATTAAAAGACTCGGGCTTCAGCCCTCTTAAAAATGTCTTGACTGAAGGGCCGCAGGAGGATGGCGATCTTTTTTTTGAAAAGAGGAGTGGATGTCTTAGGTTGGAAGGATCTCGGCCTAAGCCGAGGAAAGTGATTTATTTCCTCAACGCCTGGATGTTATCATATAAACCCGGCTTCCAATAATTCTTAGCTTCTAATTCTTTTGCCAAGATGGCCATCCTCTCACGGAAAGGAGCCGTATCAATCTCACAAATCTTTACATTTATCTTTAGTAATTCTTCCCGGTCAGTTTCGGCGACCTTTTTCTCCAATTGGGTATAGAAATCGCCAGTCTCCTTACCAGCTTCTATAAGTGCCTTCTGGACATTGCCTGGAAGCTTCTGATAGACACTTTCGTTGATGATCAGGCGCGCATGAGGAAGCAAATGGTTGGTCATCGTAATGTGCGGTGCAACTTCGTAAATCCTCATCACGTTGATGAAATCAAAGGGTAGATCCACCCCTTCCACCACTCCTTGCCGCAGCCCGGTGTAAACTTCTTCCCATGCTATCAATGTTGGGCTGGCGCCCAGTTGCTTCCAGTTTTGCAGATACATTTCAATGTTAGGTACTCTGATCTTCAACCCTTTTAGGTCATCCAGTTTCCTCACCGGCTTGGCAGTAGCGATCACGTGAGGGGGTCTTAGCCAATTCTCCACTAACACCCTGACCCCATACTGTTTTAAAAACTGATCCTTGATATATTGATTCACTTCGCTGGCCAAAAACCTTTTCAGGTGATCCCGATCTTTAAAGGCAAATGCCAAGGTGAGGATCTCCCAGTCTCTCATGTACGGTGGGAAGAAACCGACTGCAAATTGACCCATCTCTAATGCCCCTGCCATGATGGATTCGATCTGGCTTACGGAATAACC
>CAZFJD010000167.1:0-7726 GCA_964518775.1 uncultured Syntrophaceae bacterium | reverse complement strand
CCAAACCACCCTACACCATCCGGGTGTTGCAGCGCTTTCATATAGTCAATGACAATCCATTTAATGCGTTTGTATTAATTTCCAAAAGGATTCTTAAATGAGTTACTCGTAAAACAAATTAATTTTTTTCTTGACATAATAAAAGACCTAATGTTAACAAAAATTAGTTTTTGGTTTAGCAGACACTATGATTCAGCAGACCAAAAATCTGATTTCTGAGGTGTATCTTGAAAATTGGACTTAATCCAGCATTTCTTTTTGCTCATTTTGGAGACAAGGTTTTTTTTGATCAAGTTATTACAGGGGCTACGCGTGCTAAAGAATTAGGTTTCCCATCTCTTGGTCTCGAAATATACTGTGATGAGCAGTATGATGCTTATACCCCCAAAAACATTCGTCGAATCCGTGACCATTTTCATGCTTTAGGATTGGAATCAACTGCTTTTTTAGCGTGCGCACCGCGAGCTAAACTTGCCAGTATAACAAAAAAAATCCGTCAAGAAGGGAAGAGAGATTTCAAGCGTATTGTTGATGTCGTTTCAGAAATGGGACTTACAAATACAGTATCATTGGTTTCTTCTGCTCCGCCGGAAGCTGTTATTTCTTATATGCAAACATACCCAGGAGCGCCACCGGAATCTATTGCATTACCTCCTTCATGCAGTTGGGAAACGGTATGGAATACCTACGTAGATACAATAAAAGAATGCCTTGAAATGGCTATCTCAAGAGGTTTGCGTCTTGCTATAGAGCCTTTGCCTATGTCTATAGTAAGTACGTCGGACAGTTATCTTCGATTAGCCGATGAGATTCGATCTAACGATTTCGGTATCCTTATTGATACGTCGCACCTGTTTTACCAACGTGAAAGCTTACCGGTGGCGATTGAGAAGGTAAAAGGGCAGCTTTTTGGCTTTTGTGCATGCGACAATGACGGCGTCCAGGATTTCCACTGGCCCCCTGGTAAGGGCAATATTGACTGGCGAGAAGTTCTAAGAACTTTAAAAAAGGCTGGTTATGAGGGCTATGTTGACCTCGAAATTAATGTGGCCGATGAACCTGACCCCACTTATCTGAATGCGCGTGAGTATCTCGAAAATATCCTGAAAGAGTTGTAAGGCTAATTCACTAATAGATAGAATCGAACAACTTTTTAATGAATGGAGAAGGGAAGGAGGGGGTAAGATAGTTTGAAAAAATTGACAATGGATTGGCTTTCTGATAATTTTCAAACCGGCTTAAAAAAAATAGCAAAGGAGGGGCATGGAATGAGTCCAAAGACAAAATTTGCGTTAATGGTCAGTCTTCTTGTCCTCATTGGAATTTCATCTCCAATTTGGGCAGCGGAATGGAAACCCACAAAACCCATCACTGTTATTGTGCCCTGGCCGGCAGGTGGTGCTACAGACTTGACCGTCCGTTTCTTAGCCAGTGAGATGGAGAAGGTCCTTGGTCAACGGATTGCAGTCGTAAACACACCAGGGGCGACAGGGGCTATCGGGATGAGGAGTGCATGGGAGGCTCCACATGACGGATATACATGGACTGCTAATTCGGATACCTCGATGCTCATCTTACCTGTATTGGATCTTCTCAATGTGACCCACCGCGATTGGATCCAATGGTACGTCCTTTTCACGCCATGCATCGTCTCGGTCACAGCAGATTACCCGGTGAAGGATTTTCCGGACCTCGTCAAAATGATGAAGGAGAAACCTGGACAGGTGGCTGTCGCCTCTGCAGGTGTCGGGAGTTCGGGACACATGGCTATGGAGGTAGTAAAGAACGTAACGGGCGCAGCGGGCAGGCATGTCCCTTATGCCGGTGGTTATCCTGCAGTAGTGGCAACCGTTTCGGGTGAGAGCAATGTGGTCATGCAACTCTCCATGGAGCAGGCAGATATGATCCGGGCAAAGAAGCTGAAACCTCTGGCCAACACCAGCCTTCAACCACTCAATGTTTCTGGCTACGGCGAGGTTCCATCCATCGCAAAATGGTATCCCAAGTTCCCATTGACAGGCTCACACTTCGGCCTGATGGCTCCGAAAGACATACCAAAGGACGTTGTGGCCGCCATTAGTAAGGCCTTCGACGTAGCAGCGAAATCGGCCGGCATCAAGAAATTTGCTGAAGAAAAGGCGGTTTTCTTGGTGAATCTTCAGGGGGCTGAGGCCCTGGCCAGCGCAGAAAAGCACGCCTCCATAATGACCTGGATCATGTTCGACGGCGGCGCGGCAAAGATTTCGCCAGCTCAATTCAATATCCCGAGGTATAAGGATTGATACAACTTGGGAAAAATTTCGGGGGCGGCCTTAAAGCAAACAAAGGGTCGCCCTCCGCATTTTTTCAATTCGATAAATCCAAAGCTACAAATCACCCTAGGAAGGAACGGTCGAGGGAGGAGAAGGTTTAGGCTGAGGAAATTTTTCAAGGGAAATCCACAGGATGCATGAATTAAGACGACAGGATTTCTATACAGGATTAATCATCATAGCCGTGGGTCTCTTGGTCATGGTGGAGAGCTGGCGGATGCCCCGGGACTTACAGGACTGGCCTCTCTATGCACAACCGGGAATGGTCACAGGTCTCCTCGGCTTTGGGTTCCTGGCCATGGGGATCATTCTAACCATTAGGTCAACCCGAAGAGAAGGTGCACCATTGGCCTTTAAGAGATCCGATATTGCTGCTTACCTGAGCGATCCCAAAATTCACCGCCTCGGCTTGATGTTTGCCTTAAGCCTCATTTACTGCCTGCTTCTCGGCCGAAGGCTACCTTTTGTGGTTGTCACAACAATTTATCTCTTCATGGTCATGTTGGTATTTAGTGGCCCTGGTCCTATCAAGTTCTTTGCTATATTCAAATTCTTGATCATTTCTTTTGCAACAGCCGTGGCAGTCGGTGTTGTATTTAATCGCTTCTTTCTCGTCCCACTTCCATGAAAGGCTAATGATGGAATTTGGTCCAATATTGATTTTTAAGGAATTGCTGAAATTCTTTACTCCGATCACCCTCTTTCACATTTTCTGGAGCACTTTCATCGGCATGATCGTTGGAATGTTGCCGGGCCTTACTGCCACCATGGGGATCGCCTTGCTCACGGGCCTCACCTTTGGGATGGAGCCGAGGTTAGCGATCATTATCTTGATTTGCGTCTACGTAGGAGCCATCACAGGAGGAAGTCGGTCTGCAATCCTTCTCAACATCCCTGGAACACCCGCTAATGCTGCTGCCTGCCTTGATGGGTTTCCCCTGGCCCAACGAGGGGAGGGGGGCCAGGCCATTGGCCTGGCAGCCACAGCGTCTTTCATTGGAACGGTCTTTGGTCTCTTCTGCATGGCCTTCTTTACCCCCTTCCTGGGAAAGATCGCGCTGGAATTTTACTCTTATGAGTTTTTCTGGCTGGCGATCTTCGGGATAATAATCTGTGGAAATCTCACAGCCCCAGCAGATCCCCTGAAAGGATGGATTGCTGGATTTTTCGGCCTGCTGGTTTCCCTCGTGGGAATGGAAGGGATTACCGCCTATCCAAGGTTCTCTTTTGGGTTTGAGCAGATGCGCGGCGGCTTCGCATTAATTCCGGTCTTGGTGGGAGTGTATGGAATTTCTGAGGTTATGGGAGGAATGCGAGAGACAGTTCTCCCCAAGGTGAGATCGAAAGTGGGAAGGATCATTCCACGGGCACGGGATTTGATCAATCATTACCGCCATATTCTCCGTTCAGGGGTGATCGGTGTCATTGTAGGTGCTATTCCGGGTGTGGGTGAAGACGTGGCTTCCTGGGTCTCTTACGATTTTGCAAAACGTTCCAGCAAACAACCCGATGAGTTCGGAAAAGGTTCATTAGAAGGCCTTATCGCAGCTGAAACGGGAGATAATGCCTGTATCGGAGGTGCCATCATCCCTGTCCTCTCCCTCGCCGTTCCAGGGAGCGCACCCGCAGCTGTTCTTCTTGCAGCCATGTGGCTCCATGGGGTACGACCGGGTCCACTGCTCATGTTAGAATTCCCCAACTATATTTGGGAGGTCACAGCTATGATGATCATGGCGTCCTTGGCCTCCCTCGTTATAAGTCTCTCTTTTGTCAGAGCCCAGGTAAAAATCTTACTCATTCCCAGAGCCATACTGATGCCCATTGTTTTTGTCCTCTGCGTCATGGGATCTTATGCCATCAATGTAAGGGTCTTCGATATCTGGGTGATGATGTTTTTCGGAGTTATCGGGTATGTCATGCGGAAATATTATTATCCGGCAGCCCCTTTGGTTCTGGGAGTGATCCTCGGAGATATGGCAGATGTGAACCTACGCAGAGGCCTGATCCGGGGTGAAGGAGATATCGTCCCATTTCTTACCCGCCCTATTTCATTGATCTTGATCCTTCTGATTATTCTCACAATGATCAGCCGGACCAAGGCGCTCAAAAACCTCCTCTCTTTGGTCAAAATGAAGGCAAAGAAGATGTTTACGAAATAGCTTTCCCAAAAAATGTCCGGGAGGATTATCCCATGGGAAAAATCGGTATCGGAACCGTTGGGGCTCGTTTTGCAGCAGAGCTTCACGCTCACACTTATGAACGATTCCAGGAGAAGGTCGATCTCGTCGCCGTCTGTTCAAAAACGAAAGAAAGTGCTGAAGCCTTTGCCAAGAAGTTTAGGATTCCTCATGTCTATACAGACCATCGCCGGATGTTCGAACGCAAGGACATCCAAGTCATTGACCTCTGTGTGACGACCAATCTTCACCACACTATGGCCATTGATGCCGCCAATGCGGGAAAACACATTATCTGTGAAAAACCCCTGACAGGTTTTTTCGGGGAGGGAGAAGGTCGAATTGGAGAGACGGTCTCCCGCCGCGTGATGTTCGAAGAAGCTCTGAAAAATGCGGAATCCGTTTTGAAGTCGGTTAAAGAAAACAAAGTGAGATTCTGCTATGCTGAAAATTTTGTTTATGCTCCTCCCGTGACGAAACTGAAGAGCTTGATGAAAGCTTGCCAGGGCACTGTCTTGGATATCCGAGCAGAAGAAAGCCATTCAGGCTCCCATGCCGCTTACTCGCGTGAGTGGAAGACATCTGGTGGGGGTTCCCTCATGCGATTGGGCTCTCATCCCATAGGAGCTGTTCTTCATCTGAAGCATTACGAAGGCTGGATGAAGTTCGGCCATCCCGTTCGCGCCAAATCAGTCATTGGCGACGTTGGTCAACTGACAAAAATTGAAGCCTTTAGAAAAGAACCGAAGAAGTGGATGGTTGACTCCTGGGTTGATGTGGAAGACTGGTCCGCGGCCCTGATTACCTTTGAGGATGGGTCGAAAGCGAGCATTCTTTCGACCGATGTGAGTTTAGGGGGTGTAAAGAATCTGGTGAGCGTTTATATGTCCAATGCGGTTGCTCAAATCAATATCAATCCGAATAACAGCCTCGTTGTCTATTCTCCTGAGGGAAATATCTTCGGTTCAGAATATATCACGGAGAAGGTTGAAACCAAGGCAGGGTGGCAATTCCCAAGCCCTGATGAGGATTGGATGAGAGGATATCCTCAAGAATTAGAAGACTTTATAGACTCCCTCAGGGAGGATCGTGATCCTATCGCCGGAATTGATTTAGCTTATGAAGTGGTAGAAGTAATCTATGCGGCGTATCTGTCTGCCGAAACGGGTAAGAGAATAGAACTGGCAAGGAGTTGAAGATCGAAGCCCGAGCAGCAGTTCTGGAGAAATTCAATCATCCCCTGGTAGTGAGAACTTTCCCTATCCCGAAACTGAAAGAAGGCGAAGTCCTTGTAAAGATCGAGGCGGCAGGGGTGTGCGGCTCTGACGTCCATATGTGGGAAGGCAGAGATCCCCGTACCCGACTTCCCATGATCCTCGGCCACGAAGGGGTTGGAGAGATCGTTGAGATTGAGGGAGAGAAACGTGATGTCTATGACGCTGTTTTAAAGGTTGGAGACAAGGTCCTCTGGGACAGAGGGGTGACGTGCGGTCATTGCTACTTCTGCAAGGTGAAGATGGAGCCATCCCTCTGCCTCCACCGATGGGTCTATGGCATCCATACATCCTCTGCAGAACCTCCTCACCTCACAGGGAATTATGCCGAATATCTTCCCTTAGTTCGGCAGGTCGACTTTTTTAAGATCGACTCCAAAGTTGACCTCAAGATCTTGGCTCCTGCGTCCTGCTCAGGCGCTACAGCGGCTCACGCCTTTGATCTATCCCGAATGGAGTCCGGAGATTCGGTTTTGGTCCAAGGTGTAGGTCCCCTTGGAATATTTGCCGTCGCCTTTGCCAAGTCTTTCGGGGCCTCTCAGATCATAGCCATTGGAGGGACAGAAGAGAGGCTCAAGATGTGTAAAACCTTTGGGGCCACACACACATTGAATCGCCACAAAATGTCTGAGGAAGAACGAAAAGAGGCGGTGATGGAATTAACCCAAGGCCGAGGAGCGGACGTGGTTTTTGAAATGGCCGGCGAGACCGAAGCATTGAAGGAAGGTATCTCATTAACTCGGATAGGAGGCGCTTGTGTTACTGCAGGTTTCGGAGAACCTCACGGAACAATTGAGCTCGATTGCTTTCACGATATTGGACGAAAGAACCTAAGACTTCAGGGAGTATGGGTGAGTGAGCTTCGGCATACCCACATGGCCCTTCAACTGATCCTCAGTCGGATAGAAGATTTCAGAAAACTCCTCACCCATCAGTTTCCCTTAAATCAGGTAAATCAGGCCTTGAAGGTGATGAAAACAAAGGATGCCGTCAAAGCGGTTTTGTTACCACATGGGTAAAATAGGCTAATAGAAATCCAAATTACAAATTTCAAATGTCAAATGAATGTCAAAGTTCAAAGTTTAAAACATTTTTGACATTCGAACTTTGGATTTAATTTGAAATTTGAGCTTTGGCATTTGGAATTTTGCTTAGGAGAGTATATTGGAACTCATTAAATGTGATGTCCTCATTGTCGGTGCTGGTGGCGCTGGCCTGAGGGCAGCTATTGAAGCAAAAGAGACCCTCAAAAAGGGGAAGATCGTTCTCGTCTCAAAAGGTATCGTGGGGAAATCTGGCGTTACGGCAACCGCCTGTTCTGACAGAATGGCCTTTCACGCCACGCTTCCTTATACAGCGCCTGGGGGACCGGATAACTGGAGATACCATGCAGAGGATATTTATCGAATAGGCGGATATGTGTCGGACGGCGATTTAGCTGCAATCTTGGCCAAGGAATCTAAGGAAGCCTTTGAATACCTCGATCGGCTGGGTGTTCCGTTCGTAAAGAGGGCGGATGGACGAGCAGACCAGTTCATCACGGATGGATCTGAATATGCGAGAGCATGTTATACAGGGCCAAGGACAGCCAATCAGATTGAAGAGGTTTTGTTCAAGAAAGCCTCCTCAATAGATATCACCATCATCAATCATTGCATGGTGTCAGAACTTATCAAATTCCGAGGGAGAGTGATCGGTGCCTTTGGATTGGATGAAAGAGAGGAAGAGATTGGAAAAAGGTTTAAAGTCTTTTCAAGCAAGGCAACGATTCTGGCAACAGGAGGAGCAGGAGAGGCGTTTGGAGTCCACGTATTTCCAATCTGTATGACAGGCGATGGATATGCTATGGCATACCGGGCAGGAGCAGAACTGGTCAATATGGAATTTATCCAGATCGGCCTCTCTTCAACCAAGACCAAATTGGCCTGTTCAGGAAGTATGATGAGGGCCATCCCCCGATTCT
>CAZFJD010000166.1:0-7735 GCA_964518775.1 uncultured Syntrophaceae bacterium | reverse complement strand
GAAGGAGATCTCAACTTCTTTAGCGACACGCTCTCCGGTCTCTTTGATCAGTTGGTGGTTTTGATGAGTGCTTTGGAGAAGCGTTGTAGAAAATTGTTCAAACCCGCCCTTCTTCGCCTCCCGAGCTGTGGCCTCAAGCCGAATTGAGTAGCAATATTGACATCTCTCCTTTTCTCGGCGGGAGACATTTTTCAAAAACTCCTCAAGGAGATATTCATCCCGATAGATCATCTTCAAACCAACCTGCTCTGCATATTTTTTCAAGGAGTCTAAGCGCTTCAGATATTCCTGATAGGGATGAATGTTCGGATTGAAAAAGTATCCTACGACTTGATCTGCTTTCTCTTCCAGGCGGTGAAGGGGATAAGTGGCGCAGTTGGCACAACAGATATGAAGCAAGATTCTCATTTCTTCGAATCTTAAGTTCAAAGTTCAAAATCCAAATGTCAAAGCTTAAAACCAGAAATCTTTTACTTTAAGGCTTTGGGGTTAATTTGAAATTTGAACTTTGGCATTTGGAATTCGGGTGTAAAAAACTCAACTTGCGGCCAATTTCTCCTTCTTAGAATCCCTACGGGGTATTCCTAACTCTTTCTCCACCTGCAATATCTTGTCAGTCGTCTTGATAACGGTATCCGGATTGAGGGAGATGCTGTCGATCCCGCATCGGACCAAAAATTCAGCGAATTCCGGATAGTCGCTAGGAGCCTGGCCGCAAATGCCTATCTTCTTACCATTCTTCTTTGCCCTCTCGATGACCCACTCGACGACCCGTTTAACTGCCGCATCCCGTTCGTCGAAGACATGAGACACCTTCTCTGAATCACGATCCAGACCCAACACCAATTGGGTGAGGTCATTCGAGCCAATGGAGAACCCATCAAAAATCTCACTAAATTCATCTACCAAGATCACATTGCTGGGGACTTCACACATCATATAGATCTCAAGACCGTTCTGTCCCTGGATGAGACCATATTTCCTCATCTCCGCCACGACCAGCCTTCCTTCCTCCACCGTGCGACAGAACGGGATCATCAATTTTACATTGCTCAGCCCCGTTTCATCCCGCACCTTCTTCATGGCAAGGCATTCAAGGCCAAACCCCTCCTGATAATCCTCGTCATAATAGCGACAGGCTCCACGGAAACCAATCATGGGGTTATCCTCAACCGGTTCGAATTGGCTCCCTCCAATGAGATTCGCATACTCGTTCGTCTTAAAATCGCTCATTCTGACGATCACATCTTTGGGATAAAAGGCTGCTGCAATCTTCGCCACTCCCTGGGCCAGCCGATCGACGAAGAAGAGCTTCTTATCTTCATAGCCAGCCGTCAACTGTTCGATCTCCCTTTTCGTATGATCGTCCCCCAATTCATCAAACTGAGCCAATGCCATCGGATGAATCCTTATAAAATTGTTAATAATGAATTCCAAGCGAGCCAGACCCACGCCATCGTTGGGGATGAAGGAAAGATGGAAGGCATTGTCCGGATTTCCTACATTCATCATGATCTTTGTCTGGGGCCTCTCCAGATGCTCCATATCGAAGCGCTTTACTTCGAAATCGAGAAGGCCTTCATAAACTAAGCCTGTCTCCCCCTCTGCACAACAGACCGTGGCACTCCGATAATCTTTCAGAATATCACTTCCGTTTCCTGTGCCCACCACACATGGAATGCCCAACTCCCGGCTGATAATTGCGGCATGGCAGGTCCGGCCCCCCCGATCGGTTACGATTCCAGAAGCGACCTTCATGACAGGTTCCCAGTCGGGGTCGGTCATCTGGGTGACCAGGATCTCGCCTTTCTTAAACCTCTCGATCTCTCTCACACTGGAAATGACATTGATCGGTCCTGCTCCGATCTTCTCCCCAACGCTCTTCCCCTGAGCCAGGATTCTTCCCTTCTCCTTCAACACATACGTTTCCAGCAGGCTTCTTTTTCGCTGCGATTTGACTGTCTCTGGCCTTGCTTGAAGGATAAAGAGTTGCTGGGTGATGCCATCTTTCGCCCACTCAATGTCCATGGGCATGTAAGAACCCGCTTTCTTCGAGTAATGGTCTTCGATGGCCACTCCCCATTGGCCGAGGAGGATGATCTCCTCATCACTTAAAATAAAGTTCGACCTGTCATGCGCAGCCACCGGGACATTCTTGGTCGAGCTTTCTCCTTCCACTGCATAGATCATCTTGATCTCTTTACTGCCCAAGGTTTTCTGGATGATCGGTTTATAATTCTTTTGGAGACAGGGCTTGAATACATAAAATTCATCAGGGTTGATGACACCCTGAACAATATTCTCTCCCAATCCGTAAGAGCCTGTGATATAGACCACATGAGAAAAACCGGATTCCGTATCGATTGTGAACATGACACCCGAGGAGGCCTTATCGGACCTCACCATCTTCTGGATTCCAATGGAAAGAGCCACCTGAAAGTGGTCGAATCCTTTGTGGACTCTGTAGGAGATGGCCCGGTTCGTAAACAGAGAGGCAAAACATCGCTTGCAGGCCTGAACCAGGGCATATTCACCGCGGATGTTGAGAAAGGTCTCCTGCTGGCCAGCGAAGCTTGCGGTGGGAAGATCTTCAGCAGTGGCGCTGCTTCGGACGGCAACATCGGTATCCTCACCATACTCTCTGCACAATTTCCGATACGCCTTGACGATCTCCTCAATGATCTCCCTGGGAAATTCAAGGCTATAGACAAGCCTTCGGATTCGACTTCCCCTCTCTGAAAGGTTCTCCACATCTTCGACATCGAGATCAGAGAGTATCTCCCGAATATTGTCTCTAACCTTTGGCCTGCCCTTTGCTTCGTACCAATCTTGAACAATCCCTTCGTCTAAAAGGGCATGGTAGGCATTGACGGTCACTGCAAATCCATTTGGAATGTTTACACCGCATTGGGTCAGTTCTCTTCGCATCTCTCCCAGGGAGGCGTTCTTTCCACCCACTAATGGAAGATCATTCAGTCCAACCTCATCAAACCAGAGAATGTAAGGTTTCTTCCCCATGATCCCTCCTCGTATCGGCTCTGTTCCGTAATACGAAATTTATCTAAGCCGACCTTTTTTGTCAAGGGAAATGGCGATTGATTTTTATTTAGATTAGAATTACTATAGCAAAAAATAGGGATGGAATATGAAAAGTCCGAAATACGTCTATCTCTTTGAAGAGGCGGACGGTACAAACAAGAAGCTGCTTGGAGGAAAGGGTGCAGGACTGGCCGAGATGACCCATATGGGTCTCCCCGTTCCATCAGGATTCATTGTCACAACGGAGGCCTGTCTCAAATACTACGAAAATAAGAAGAGGCTTCCCAAAGGCCTGATGGAAGAGGTTCAAGAAAACCTGAAGAAGGTTGAGGAAAGGACGCGGAAAGTATTTGGAAGTTCTCAAAGCCCGCTCTTCTTCTCTGTCCGATCTGGGGCAGCCCTCTCTATGCCGGGAATGATGGATACGATCCTTAATCTGGGTTTGAACAACGACACGATTGAAGGATTGATCCAGATCACCTCGGATGGCAGGTTCGCTTACGATGCCTATCGACGATTTATCCAACTCTTTGGAAAGATTGCTTTGGGAGTAGAGGAGAAGGAGTTCGATCAAATTCTTACGAGGATAAAGGAAAAGGTCGGAGCGGTCGATGATACCGATCTCGATGCTGACAGTCTCAAGGATGTCTGCGAACAATATTTGGGATTGGTTAGGAAGCGGACAAGAGCTCCATTTCCAGAAGATCCCATGGTTCAATTGAAACTTGCCATTGAGGCGGTCTTCAAATCTTGGATGGGAAAGAGGGCCGTGGATTACCGAAAGGAATTCAATATCACTCCTGAAATGGCCAACGGGACAGCCGTCAATGTATGCGCCATGGTTTTCGGAAACATGGGTTTCGATTCTGCAACGGGTGTGGCCTTCACACGGGACCCCGGAACCGGAGAAAACCTTCTTTACGGCGAATACTTAGTCAATGCTCAGGGCGAAGATGTGGTGGCCGGCATTCGAACACCCAAGCCGATCCAAGAGATGAAGAAAGAGATGCCCAAGATCTATCGGGAATTGGAGCGCGTTCGAAAGACATTGGAACAGCATTTTCGTGAGGTTCAGGACTTTGAATTCACCGTCGAGAAGGGTAACCTCTACATCCTCCAAACTCGAAATGGCAAAATGAACGCCCAGGCCATCGTTCGAACTTCAAAAGAGATGGCTGCTGAAAAACTGATCGACATTGAAAAGGCTGTTTTGAGGTTGAAACCTCACGAGTTGGAACAGCTCCTCCACCAGCGAATCGACCCAAATTTCAAGGGCAAACCGGTTGCTACTGGTCTTGCGGCCTCTCCAGGAGCGGCTTCTGGAAAGGCGATCTTCGATGCTGACGAGGCTGAGAGGGTTGGAAAACTCGGTCATAAGGTGATCCTGGTACGGGAGGAGACAAAACCCGAAGATATTCACGGCTTCTTCGCTGCGCAGGGAATTTTGACGAGCCGCGGTGGAAAGACTTCCCACGCAGCGGTCGTGGCGAGAGGCATGGGCAAGCCCTGTGTTTCAGGATGTGAAGAACTCCATATCGACCCCAAAGGGAGAGAGGCGGCGATCAAGAACATCCACATTAAGGAGGGAGATTTTATTACCATCGATGGCTCCAGAGGTGAAGTCTTTCTTGGACAGGTTCCTACGGTGGATCCTGAAATCAGCGATGACCTCCTCACGCTTTTGAGATGGGCCGATGAGATAAGAACGATGGGAGTCCGAGCCAATGCCGACACGCCTGAAAATGCGGTCAAGGCAAGACAGCTTGGAGCAGAAGGCATCGGTCTCTGCCGAACCGAAAGGATGTTCAATGCGGTCGACCGTCTCCCAATTGTCCGGGAGATGATTTTAGCTGGATCGAAGGAGAAGAGAGCAGAGGCGATTGCCAAACTTCTCCCTTTACAGAAGGGTGATTTTAAACTGATCTTTAAGGCAATGACAGGGCTGCCGGTGACGATCCGCCTTCTCGACCCACCGCTCCACGAATTTCTCCCCTCGGCTGAAGAATTATCTTACGAGCTCAGAAAATTGGAGGAGATGGAACGAGCCTTCTCCTCGATGGAAAATGTCTCTGAGACAATGAAGTTTCTCGATCCCTCCTTCCGAGAATCTCTTAAACCTCTCGATCACATGGTGGCGGATATTGCCGAAATCAAAGAGAAGAAACTCGATAAGAAACTGATCCGAAAACAGCAGGAGACCTTCAGGAAGGTAAAGGAGATGATGGAGGTGAATCCCATGCTCGGCCACCGAGGGGTGAGGTTGGGGATCACCTATCCAGAGATTTACAGGATGCAGATTCAGGCGATTCTTGAAGCGGCTGCTGAGCTGATCAAAGAGGGCCTCGACATACAGCCCGAAATCATGGTGCCTCAAGTCTGCACTGCCCAGGAGTTAAAGTGGGTTTACCAACTGGTCAGAAAGGTCCAAAAGGAAGTAGAGAATCATTATGAGGTCAAAATTCCATTCAAATTCGGAACAATGATCGAGGTGGTCAGGGCCTGTATGAGGGCGGGAAGATTGGCAGAGGTGGCAGACTTCTTCTCCTTCGGAACGAACGACCTCACCCAGGGCACCTTCTCCTTTTCGAGAGAAGATGCAGAGAACAAATTTCTTCCCCTTTACAATGAGAGAAAGATCCTTCAAGATAACCCGTTTGAAGTTCTGGATGTAAAAGGCGTGGGGAGATTAATGATGATCACCATTGAATGGGGAAGAAGGACAAAGTCAGATCTGAAGATCGGCATCTGCGGTGAACATGGAGGCCATCCTGAATCGGTCATATTCTGTCACAATATTGGAATATCCTATGTGAGCTGTTCTGTGCCACGACTCCCCATTGCACGCCTGGCTGCTGCCCATGCGAGATTGCAAGAGAGGGAGAGGGAGAAGGCGCCTTCTGTAAAATATGACCCCGATTACCCATTTAGCATCTTCTTCTAATCACCATCCCCCGTTTCTCATTTTCCATTTCTTATTTACCCCGTTAGAAATAATGCCGCGCTGGAATTTCTAATGGGGCTTACTAAACTTCAACGGAAAGGATCTCCCTATCCTTTAATCTGACATAACCATGGTGGGTAATTCTTAGGTGAGGGATGGCAGCGGTTCCAAGCGTATCCACAGTCAGGATAGGCTTTTCCCACTTCACTCCATTCTTACTTATAGACTCTTCAATATTTCTGATCTCATTTCTCACCGTCTCCATCGTTTTTAATGAAAGAAGCCCGCAAAGGGGAGCTGGAAATTCTGCAACAACTTCATTTCCGATCGCATAAATGCCCCCTCCTCCAATCTCCTTCAATCTCTCAATGGCCGTCTTCATCGATTGAATGTCACATCCTACGATGATCATATCGGCCGTATCCCAGCACATCGTCGATCCATAAGCTCCCCTTTGGAGACCGAATCCTTTGAGGAGTCCCATAAAAGCGTCTCCGCTTCCCAACCGATCTAAGGCAAGGGCCATCATGACGTCCTTTGATTCTTCAGGGTCTTGGAGATCGATGACCTTCTCCTGAGTCACAAGCCTTGTCACAAGCTCCATGCCCCTTACCTTTCCCTTGTTTGGAACGGATGGAAAGCCGTAGCCATGAACCTTTATCGTCTTAAACATATCCTCTGGAAAGAAAACTTTGTTGGGCTTAACCATGCTTTTGCCATCTTTGAAAATGATCTTTCCATGACATATCACCCACCGAGGCGAAAATTCATCTGGCGAGGGGATGATCACAACATCTGCCATCTTCCCGGGAGAAAGCGACCCAATGAGATGATCAAGGCGGAAATGCTCGGCGACATTAATGGTAACCATCTGATAGAGTAGCCCTGGCGCGATTCCAAGCTTCAACGCCCTTTTGAGAGAGGCATCGAGGTAACCTTCTTTGAGGAAATCTTCAGGGTCTACCCCATCGGTTGAAAGAATTAATCTTCTAAAGTCAATCTTCTTATCAAAGATTCCCTTTATTCCATTCAACTCCTTTCTTATCGATCCTTCGCGGATCATGACCCAGTAGCCGAGCCTCAGTCTCTCTAATACCTCATTTTCAGTAATAGGTTCGTGACAAGAAGAGGGACCGAAGCAGGTGTAGGCTTGAAGCTTTCTTCCTGAGGCGCCTGCTGTATGTCCTTCGACCAGCTTACCCAGCTCAAGAGCAATGGAAGCAAGTCCCCTGACTCTCTCCCCCTGTTTCCCTTCCAAAAAGATGTTACCCCAGTAAATCTCGCCTAAGCCGACGCACTTTGGGTCTTTCAGGAAAGGAAGCAACTCTTCATTGGTTGGGGCATTAACTTCCTCAGTAGGAGTGAGGCCGCATAAAGGTGCAATTGTGTGGTAAAATCGGATCGGTTGTCCTTCCAGCCCTCTGATAAGATATTCGATGCCTTCTTTCCCCACAATGGTTGCAAGCTCTATCGTCTCAGTGATTACTGTGGTGACACCAGTTGGGATCACATGCCTGATGAATTCCTCGATCCCATACCTGTTGCTCACGGTGTGCGTATGCCCTTCGATCAGACCAGGGAGAATGACCATGCCATCTGCATCGATGACTTGAGTTTTTTCTTCTTTGGGATGATTTTGATCCGGCCCAACATAAGCAACCCTGCCATCTTTAATCCAGACAGATTGGTTCTTAATAAATTCCTTGGTAAAGACATTGAAGAGATTACCATTGGTGACGACCATATCCGGAGGAA